>NZ_JBEZZF010000011.1:0-112538 GCF_040639055.1 Promicromonospora sp. NPDC023987
GCCTCCAGACTGCCGCACCTTCCGTACGGGAGGTGCGGCCCCGACGTCGTGCGGGCGCTGTGTCCTGGTTGCGTAGACCGTGCGCCGATCGTCCGCCGTTTACCGGTGTGCCACCCCACGGCGATACGATCCCGCATCATGGCCGACACGAAGCAGACGCTCGGGGAAGAACCGGAACCCGTTGCGACCACAGCGGAGCCGGCCACCGAATCAGCACCCGAGAAGACCGCCCCGGAGGCCGACGAGGCCACCCCCGAGGAGCCGGACGGCGAGCCGGAGGCCGCCGACGACGACAGCGAGCGCGAGCCGGCCGACGCAGACGACGCCGAGCCCGAGCCGGACGACGCCGACGACGCGCCCGCCGGCCCCTTCCCGACCCGGGTGGGCTGGGTGGTCGCCGCGTTCCTGTTCTTCTGGCCGCTCGCCATCCCCGCACTCGTGCTGTCGATGCGCACCGCAGAGGCCAACGGCACAGGGAACACGCGCCGCGCGAAGAAGTCCTCGGTGCGCGCCCTCGACTTCGCCCTCGGCGCCGTCGTCCTCGGCGCGGTCGGCATCGTCGGGCTGGCGGTCGGCATCGCGGCCGCACCCACGTACGCGTCATCGCTCCCCGTCGGGTTCGTCTCGACGGTCAAGTCCTTCGTTCCGCCGGCCCTGGCGGGCCCGCTCGGCATCACGCAGCCCGGCGACGGCGCCGAGCTCGCCGCACCGACGTCGTCCCCCACCCCGAGCGACGACCCGTACGCGACGGCCGACCCGTACGCCCCGGAACCGGATGCGGAGGCTGACGGCGCGATCGCGGTGCCGACGCCCGAGCTCGGGGACCTCACGGAGCCGTCCGACGAGCCGACCTCGCCGTCGGACTCGACGGCCACGGCCGGGGCGGAGATCCCCGACCTGGAGGTGGGCGACTGCTTCGACACGGCCGCGACGTCGGGCGAGAGCACGCTGTACCGGATCCCGGTGGTGCCGTGCACCACGGCGCACGGCGGTGAGATCTACGCGGAGACAACGGCGCCCGACAGCCTCGCGAAGAACGGCGAGACGCCCACCCAGCAGGAGCTGTGGGACACGGCCGACGCGTACTGCTACCCGCAGTTCACGAAGTTCGTCGGCATGCGATGGGCCAGGTCGGAGCTGCAGTACTGGCCGATCGCGCCGTCGGAGGAGAGCTGGGCCGAGGGCGACCGGCGCGTCCTGTGCGTCATCGAGTCGGAGGAGCCCGTGACGGGCTCCCTCGAGGGCGCGGAGCGCTGACCGGACGTCAGATGCTGGGCGTCACCACGGCGAGCACGCCGATCACTACCGCCGTGGCGCCGTACAGCACGATGTCCACCGTCCGCGTCCGGATGACGAGACCCACCGGGCTGTCGAGCACCGCGCGGAAGATCGCGCAGACCACCAGGACCACACCGATCCCGATCGCACCCGCCCGCGCGCCGGCGGTCATGCCGAGCACGACCGAGACGACGACGCCGACGAGGACGAGCCAGATGGCGAGGTTGCTGCGCTGCAGCTCCGGCATCATGTCGGGGCCCTCGCCGCTCGATGGCTCACTGCGGTCGAGCTCCTGGCTGGTCGTCGTGGGGGCCGCGGTCAGACGGGCCTCTCTGGTGCGTTCGAGCGTAGCTGTTCCGGCCGAGCCCGGCTCGAGGAGCGTCGTGGCGCCACCCGGTGCGCCGGGGGCAGTCCGCGTCTCACTGAGATCCACGGGACGAGGGTACAGCCGAAACGTCGCGATCCTGGAGGGCCGTGACCTGCTTGCAACCTGAATACCAGCGCGTTCCCAGGTTGGCGGCCTGCGAGCTACCGTGAGGACCATGCCCACGCCTTCAGCACAGGTCCTCAGCAGCGTCGTCGTCGTGGGTGCTGGGCTCGCGGGAGCACAAACCGCCGCGGCGTTGCGCAAGCACGGTTTCGAGGGCAGTGTGACGGTGCTCGGGGCGGAAGGTCTGCCACCCTACGACCGTCCGCCGCTGTCCAAGGAGCTCCTCAAGCGCACCGAGCCGGTCTGGCTGTCCGACGACCTCGGCGTCGACCTGCCCGCGCTCGTCGACGACCTGCGGCTCGCCGATCCGGCGGTCCGGCTCGAGGTGGACCGGGAGGGCGTGGTGGTGCGGACGGCGTCGGGCGACGACGTCGCGGCCGACGCCGTGGTGCTCGCCTCCGGCAGCGAACCCGTGCGGCCTGCCGGCTGGGAGCCCGCCGTCACCCTGCACACCGCCGCGGACGCTGAGCGGCTGCGCGCGGCCCTCGTGCCTGGCATGCGGCTCGTCGTGGTGGGCGCCGGCTGGATCGGCGCGGAGGTCGCGGGGGTCGCCGCGGGCGCCGGCGCACGCGTGACGGTCGTGGAAGCTGGTCCGGTCCCGCTGGAACGGCAGCTCGGCCGCAGGGTGGGCAGCCTGCTCGCCCCCTGGTACGACGCCGCCGGGGTCACCCTGGTCACGGACGTCGCCGTCGACCAGGTGCTGCCCGGTTCGCACGAGGGCTCGCCGGACGGCGCGCGCGTGACGCTGGCCGACGGCAGGGTGCTGGAGGCGGACCTCGTGCTGGCCGCCGTGGGTGCGCGGCCGGCGTCGGGCTGGCTCACCGGGTCGCTGCCGCGCGAGGCGAACGGCGGGCTGCGGGTCAACCGCGCGGGGCGGTTCATGGGCGTGCGCTCCCCCACCGACCCGGCCGGCAGGCTGCACCTCGACGCTCTCCGGCGCGTCTGGGTGGTGGGCGACCTCGCGACGCGCGAGCACCCGGTGTTCGGGGCGGTTCCCGGCGGTCACTGGTCGGCGGCGCTGCACGACCCCGACGTCACCGTGCGGGCGCTGCTCGGCCTCGACGAGCGCGCGGCGGAACCCGAGCACGTGCGGGCGCGGCTCGGGCTCGCACCCGTCCCTGCGCACGCGCCGTACGTCTTCTCCCAGCAGCTGGGGCACGACCTGGCGCTGTTCGGCGTACCGTCGCCGTTCGACGAGGTGGTGCTGCGGGGCGACCCGGCGGCGTCGGGCGGCTGGGCGGCGCTCTACCTGGAGAACGCACTGGACCGGCACCCGCGCCGTACCCCGGACGGACACCGGGTGGTGACCATCCGGGCGGCGCTCCTCGTCGACTCCCCGCGCGAGGTGGGGCAGGTGCGCAAACTGATGAACCGCGGCGTCCCGCTGGAGGTCGACCTGGACCGCGCGCTGGACCCGACGATCAAGCTCCGGGACGCGGTGCTCTGACCCCCTCCCCGGGGGCCTCCGGCCTTCTCAACGAGGCCTAGGTTTCTTCGCTTTGAGGCCCCTCAAAGCGAAGTAACTTAGGCCTCGTTGAAGGCCCCGCAGCCGCGTTATCCACAGGACCATGTGATTTCATCGGTTTTGGTGTCGCTTGGATGCTGACATTGCTTCATGCGACCGCTGAAACCACTGCCTCCCCAGCTCGCCATCGTCACGTCCCGGCAAGAGGGCCTGGTGTCGTCCGTACAGCTCGACGAGATGGGGGTCGACGCCGCCTGGCGGCACCGCCTCGTCCGCCAGTGCCGTCTGATCCGGGTCACCCACGGTGTGTACGACATCGATCCCGTCCCTCCGGAGCAGCGGTCACGGGCCGACCTCCTGGACCATCTGCGCCGTCGACCGGCGTGGGTCGGCCTGCTCGCGGGCGGCCCTGGTTCGACGGCGGTCGGCCTGTGCGCCCTCGCGCTGTACAGGGTCAAGGGTCTGCCGCGCACCATCCGGCCCGAGGTGGTTGCGCCCGGCGGCAGATGGCGGCCGGCCCGGGACGGCATAGTGTTCCGGAAGCTCGGCGGCATGGTGACCGGTCGGTTCAGTGGCGACTTCCGGATTGCGAGCATCACCGATGCCCTCGCTCTCGGCGTCGCGCAGATGGGCCGGGACGACGCCGTCGCCGTGATGGACGATCTGCTCCACACACGGACCGCCACGGTCGACGACCTCGCCCGTGCGCATGACCTGGCACGTGGGCACCGGGGTGTCGACACGACGCATCCCTGGTGGCGGATGGCGACCGGCCGAGCGGAGTCGCCGCTCGAGTCCGCCGCACGAATGGCGTGCCTCGATGCCGGGATCCCGCCGGACGCCCTGCAGCTGGTCGTCCTGGATCCGGCGGGCAAGCACCTCGGCCGGATCGACCTCGCGTGGCGGCTGCCGGACGGCACGTGGCTGCTCGTCGAGATCGACGGCGCCGACGTGCACAGCACCCCCGAGGCCGTGTTCCGGGACAGGAGCCGCCAGAACGACCTGATGTCGGCGGGTGGGGCCCGCATGCTCCGGTTCACTGCCAGGGACATCCGCAGCCGGATGGTCGCGACAGTGTCCCCGATCCTGCAGGAGGCCGGCTGGAAACCCGGACTCTACGACGACCACGGTCAGCCCGTGACGCTCGGTGCCCGCCTCCTCAACCTCAACGAGGCCTAAGTTTCTTCGCTTTGAGCGGCCTCAAAGCGAAGAAACTTAGGCCTCGTTGGGGAGTGGGCCGAGCGACCAGGATGCGAGCACCTCCGGTCAGTGGGCGAAGTGGCGGGTGCCCGTCAGGTACATCGTGACCCCGGCCGTCTCGGCAGCCTTGGCGACCTCCTCGTCGCGGATCGAGCCCCCAGGCTGCACGACGGCGGTGACCCCGGCGTCGAGCAGCACCTGCAGGCCGTCCGCGAACGGGAAGAACGCGTCCGACGCCGCGACGGCGCCCCGGGCGCGCTCGGCGCCGTCGGCCAGGGTGTTGGCGCGCTCGACCGACAGGCGGCACGAGTCCACGCGGTTCACCTGGCCCATGCCGATACCGACGGCGGCGCCGTCCCTGGCCAGCAGGATCGCGTTCGACTTCGCGGCCCGCACGGCCTTCCACGCGAACTCGAGGTCCGCGAGCACCTCGGGCGACGCCGCCTCGCCGGTCGCGAGGGTCCAGCTCTCCGGGGCGTCGCCGTCGGCCTGGAACCGGTCGGTGGCCTGCATGAGCAGCCCGCCCGAGATGGGCCGGGTCTCGACGACGGCGGACGGCGCCGACGGCACGACCAGCAGCCGGATGTTCTTCTTGGCCCGCAGGATCTCCAGCGCCTCGGGCTCGAACCCGGTGGCCACGACGACCTCGGTGAACACGGGAGCGATCTGCTGCGCCGCGGCAATCGTGATGACGCCGTTGGCCGCGATCACGCCGCCGTAGGCGCTGACCGGGTCGGTCGCGTGGGCCTTCGCGTGCGCCGCGGCGATGTCGCTGCCCACGGCGATCCCGCACGGGTTGGCGTGCTTGATGATCGCCACCGCGGGACCCTCGTGGTCCCAGGCGGCCCGCCACGCGGCGTCGGCGTCGACGTAGTTGTTGTAGCTCATGGCCTTGCCGTGCAGCTGCTCGGCCTGGGCCAGACCCGTGACCCCGTCGCCGCGCGTGTACAGGGCGGCCCGCTGGTGCGGGTTCTCGCCGTAGCGGAGCACGTCCGCGCGCTCCCAGGTGCCGCCGGCCCACGCAGGGAAGCCGGTCGAGGCGGGGCCGTCGGCGCCGTCCACCACGTCGGTCGGCGCGAGCACCGAACCCATCCAGGACGCCACGGCGACGTCGTACGTCGCGGTGTGCACGAACGCCGCGGCGGCGAGCGCCTTCCGCTCGGCATAGGTGAAGCCACCTGCCTGGACGGCCGTCGCGACGTCGTCGTACCGCGCGGGGTCCACGACCACCGCGACCGAGGGGTGGTTCTTCGCAGCGGCACGCACCATGGACGGCCCGCCGATGTCGATCTGCTCGACGACGGCGTCCGGCTCGGCACCTGACGCGACGGTGGCGGCGAACGGGTAGAGGTTGACGATGACGAGCTCGAACGGCGCGATCTCCAGGTCCGCGAGCTGGTCGACGTGGTCCTGCTTGCGGGTGTCGGCCAGGATGCCGGCGTGCACGCGGGGGTGCAGCGTCTTGACCCGGCCCTCGAGGCACTCGGGGAACCCGGTAAGTGCCTCCACCGGCGTCACCGGGATGCCGGCGTCGGCGATCCTCGATGCGGTGGAGCCGGTCGAGACGAGCTCGACGCCCGCGCCGTGCAGTGCAGTGGCGAGCTCGATCAGGCCGGTCTTGTCGTAGACGCTCAGCAGGGCGCGCCGTACGGGGCGCTGCGAGTCGTCGGTGAGCTGGACATCAGGTGTGGACGGGGCGCCGGACATGGCGGTTCTCCTCGGAGGTGGCTTCGCGGAAAACCCTGGCACCCAGGCGGGCGGCGCGCATCACGGGTCGCTCGGCCGCTCCCCGGTGGTGACCCACCCTCGCCAGTCACGGCCGCGGCCAGTGTAGCCACGCAGTGTCGGACGGCGCACCGCACGCCGGTCAGTACGTGTAGCGGTGCACCGTCTCCGGGTGGATGACGACGCGGACCTGTTCGCCGGCCAGGATCGCGGCGAGGTCTCCCGCCCGCACGGGGTCGGCGAGGTCCCAGTACCGCGCGGCGAGGCGGGCGGCCAGCTCGTGCGCCCCGTCGGCCTCCACCGTGGCGTGGCCTGCGACCGCCACCCAGCGCTCGCGCTCACCCACCGCCGCTGCCACCACCAGCGAGGCGCGAGGGTCGCGGCTCAGGCGCCGGATCTTCAGCGAGTCGCGCTCGGTGAAGATCTGGACGGCACCGTCCGCCGTGGCCTCGAACCACACGGGCCGAGGCTGCGGCGGCTGCGCCCCGGAGGCGACGGAGAGGAACCCGTGCAACGGGCGGCCGAGGAACTCGAGGTCCTCGGCGGTCAGGCTGGTGCTGCTGCTCATGACATCGAGTCAACCCCACTTCACCGGACGGATCCATGGGTGAGAAGCCCGGCCACCTTCGTGATCGTCCTACGCCCCGTTCGCCGGGAGGTCCGAGAGGTCCGAGAGGTCCAGGACGAACCGGTAGCGCACGTCGTTCGCGGCGAGCCGGCGCAGCGCCGTGGCGACCTGCGCGGAGGGCAGCACCTCGACGTCGGCGGTGATGCCGTGCTCGCCGCAGAAGTCGAGGAGCTCCTGCGTGCTCGGGCGGCCGCCGCTGCCTGCCGACGCCAGGCTCTTGCGGCCGACGAGCAGGTCCATCGTCTCGAGCGAGATCGGCCCAAGGTAGCCGAGGGAGCAGAGGGTGCCGTCGAGCGCGACGAGGCGGAGCAGCTGCCCGAGGTCGTGCGGCGCGGAGATCGTGTCGATCAGCAGGTCGATGCTGCTCGCCGCGCGCGCCAGGTCCTGCTCGTCGGTGGTGACGACGACGTCGTCGGCCCCGAGGTTCCGGGCGTCGGCCGACTTCCCGGGCGTCCGGGTCAGCACCACCACCCGTGCGCCCAGCGCCTTGGCGAGGCGTACCGCGAGGTGCCCGAGGCCACCGAGCCCCGCCACCCCGACTGTCATGCCCGGCCCTGCACCCCAGCGGCGCAGCGGCTCCCAGACCGTCACGCCCGCGCACAGCAGGGGCGCGACGGCGGCCGGGTCGAGGTTGTCCGGACGGTGGTAGGCGAAGTCCTCGCGGACCACGTACTCGCCGGAGAAGCCGCCGAGCGTCGGCGTGCCGTCGTGCCGGTCGCGACCGCCGTAGGTCAGCGTCGGGAACTGGACGCAGAAGTTCTCCTGGCCCGCCCGGCACATGGCGCAGGTCCCGCAGGAGTCGACGATGTTGCCGACGGCGACCTGGTCACCGACCCGGAACCGCGTGACCTCGGCCCCTGCGGCGACCACCTCGCCCACGAACTCGTGGCCAGGAACCAGCAGGTCGTCCCCGCCGTCGTGCGAGTGCGCCCGCAGCGCCGACAGATCGGTGTAGCAGACCCCGCAATAGGTGACGCGCACGGCGATGTCGTCCGGGCGGAGCTCCCTTCGCTCGATGGTGCGGAGCGTGAGCTCCTCCTCGGGGCGCAGTGCCCCATACCCGGTGGTGCTACGCATGTGCGCTCCTCAAGTTCCAACAGACTGGTCGGTCTATTTTGAGAGTACGGCACTCGTGGGGAGGCAGGCAAGCGAGTGGACGGTATTGTCGCCACGTGGCAGACAGGAAGCCCCCCACCGCGCGCGGTGCGGCGACATGGGACCGGATCCTGGCGGCCGCGACGGCCGAGTTCGCCGAGCACGGTTTCTCGGGAGCCCGGATCGAGCGCATCACGAGCACCGCCCGGACGAACAAGGCGCAGCTCTACGGCTACTTCGGCACCAAGGACGAGCTCTTCGACGCCGTCCTGGCCGCGTCGTTCCGCCAGATCACCGACCTGGCCACCATCGACGCGAACGATTTGCCCGACTGGGCCGTGCGGCTCTACGACGAGTACCTGGCGCGCCCCGACATCATCCGGCTGGCCACGTGGTCGCGGCTGGAACGGAGCCCCAGGGGGCACCTCTCGGCCGAGGCCGAGCGCCAGGACCAGGAGAAGCTGGCCGCGATCGCTGCCGCCCAGGAGGCCGGCGCCGTCGTGCCAGGCGAACCGTTCGACGTGATGGCCATGGTGATCGGCATGTCCATGGCCTGGTCACCGGTCAGCAACGTGTACGCGGCGCACTCCGGCGAAGACCCTGCGGAGCACCGCCGACGACGAGAGTTCCTGCGCGAGGCGGTCCGCCGCGCGGTCACGCCGTAGGCGGTTCGCGCCGAGCCCGGCTAGGAGCGGCTCTCGATATGTTCGGCGACCCGCTCCGCGAACCATTCGCGCTGTTTCCTCTGCCGCACCTTCTGCTCCCGCAGGAGCGCCTTGGCCGTGGAGACGGCGAGCAGCACCAGCACGACGCTGAACGGGAGCGCCAACAGGATCGCCATGGTCTGCAACGCACTCAGTGGATCGATCCCGGCATCCGGATTCGCCGCCGCGGCCTGGGCACCCACGACGAGCAGCACGGCTGCGACCGCGCCCTCGACGCAGCCCCAGAACGCACGGCTCCACTTGGGCGGGTTCGGGTCACCGCCCGAGGCGAGCATGTCCACCACGAACGATGCCGAGTCGGAGCTCGTGACGAAGAAGATCACGATCAGGGTGATCCCCAGCACGCTCAGGATCGTGGAGCCGGGAAGGGTGTCGAAGAGCTGGAACAGTGCGGTGTCGGTGCTGACGGTGCCGTCCTCCGCGATCATCCCCCCGCCGCCGAAGATCTCCTGGTAAAGGGCCGAACCGCCGAGCACCGAGAACCAGAGGAACGTCACCAGGGTGGGCACGAGGAGCACGCCCATCACGAACTCGCGGATCGTGCGGCCCTTGGAGATACGGGCGATGAAGACGCCGACGAACGGCGCCCAGCTCATCCACCAGCCCCAGTAGAACGTGGTCCAGCTGCCGAGCCACGCCGCGCCGTCCTCCTGGAACGGGCGGGCGTTGAACGTGAGGAGGAAGAAGTTCTGGAGGTATGAGCCGATCTGGGTCATGAAGTCGCTCAGGATGAACACCGTTGGGCCCGCGATGAGCACGAACGCGAGGATCGCCGTGGCGAGGCCCATGTTGATGTTCGACAGCCACTTGATGCCCTTGTCCACGCCCGTGACCACTGAGGTCACCGCGAGCGCCGTGATGACGATGATGAGCACGACCAGCAGCCAGGTGCTGGGTTCGTCGATGACCTCGAGATAGGCCAGGCCTGCGCCGATCTGCGTGACCCCGAGACCGAGCGAGGTCGCGACACCGAACAGCGTGCCCAGCACGGCGATCACGTCGATGACGTCGCCCCAGAAGCCCTTGATGCGGTCGCCGAGCAGCGGCTTGAGCGCCCAGCGGATCGAGACAGGGTTGCCGAGGCGGTGCACGGAGTAGGCGATGGCGAGGCCGACGACCACGTAGACGGCCCAGGCGTGCAGGCCCCAGTGCAGGAACGTGACGTCCATGGCCACGCGGGCGGCGGCGGCCGGCGTGTCGGCGACGGCCCCCGGCGGCGTCACGCTGAAGTGGTTGAGGGGTTCTGCCACTCCCCAGAAGACGAGGCCGATCCCCATTCCGGCCGCGAACAGCATGGCAAACCAGGAGCCGAGCTTGAACTCCGGCTCGTCGTTGGGGTCCTTGCCGAGCACGATGCTGCCCATCGGCGAGACCGCGAGCCAGATGGAGAAGAAGACGCAGGCCGCGACCAGGCCGATGTAGTACCACCCCAGGTCCTGCACGACCGTCTGGTTCGCCGTGGCGATCAGGTTCCCCATCTGCTCCGGAATGATCGCGGTGATCACCACGAAGGCGAGCAGCAGCCCGGCCGCCGGGTAGAAGACTCGCGGCCCGCGGATCAGCCTGCGCCTCCTCGTACCGGGAGGCGCGGCTGTCGTTCCTGTGTTCTGGTCAGACATGTGCGGCCTTTCGCTGTGGACTTCCTGCGGCAATCGGAGTCATTTCCGACTTGCCGCAGTCCAGAGAGATGAGCCCTTCCACCGTATCGAGCCTCCCGGTTGCTTGCTCCTTGAGAGTCCCGGTGCTGTCTGCTACTCCAGCGCGTCGGCCGCCCAGGTGTCCGGCTTGCCGATCCGCACGAGCGGCCGCGTGCAGCAGAGCGCCAGGAGAACGCACGCCATGGCCCCCACCATCACCCACAGGCTGATGCCGATGCCGAAGCCCTCCAGCAGCGCACTACCCAGGACGGGCGCGGCCGGCGCGGCGATCAGCCCGGTCAGCCCGAGCAGGGACGTGGCGCGGCCCATCATCCGGTCCGGGACGATCACCGTGAGGTACCCCGTGAAGCCCGCGTTGAGCGCCGGGTAGAGGAACACCCCGACGGCCAGCATCGAGACGAAGACCCAGTACGTCGGCACGAGCGCCATGACGACCAGCGCGGCGACGAGCAGGCCGATGGTCAGGAGCCCGAACCGGCCCACCCTGGTGCGCTGCACGATCGGTCCGGCGACGACGGCTCCCACCAGCATGCTGATACCGGCACACGCGTCCACCAGCCCGATGAGCCGAGGATCGGTGCCGGTCCGGACGAGCTCCAGGTTGATGACCACGATCAGCGCGATCGCCGTCAGGTTCAGCAGGGTGATCAGCACCAGCACCGCACGGAAGAGCGGCACTGCGCCCACAAACCGCAGCCCTTCGCGCAGGTCGGTGAGCGGACGGCTCAGCCTGGTCCGCTCGCGGTTGAGCGGCTCGCGCACGAACGAGACCGCTACCGCCTCGATCGCGTGCCCGACCACGGAGGCCCCGAACGGCAGCACGTGGGCCATGCCGTAGAGCAGCCCACCGATCGGCCCCGCGAACAGCCCGACGGCCGCCATCCGCCCCTGGTTCACGGCCATGGCGTTCGCCATCTGGGCGGGCGGCACGACAGCGCGCAACGCGCCCACTGACGCCGGGTTCACGAACGCGCTCACCATCGAGGAGCCGAACAGCACCGCCGCCAGGTGCCAGGCGCTCAGGGCTCCGGCGAGGCCCGCGACCAGGATCGTCGCCCAGAGCGCCGTTCCCGTGGTGGCCGCGAGCACCAGGAGCCGACGGCGGTCCACCCGGTCCGCGACGACGCCTGCCGGCAGGGTCGCCACCAGGGCGCCGACCTGGCCGATGCCGCTGATCAGGCCGGCCTGCGCCACCGAACCGGTCAGCTCGAACGCCAGCAGCGGCACCGCGAACGTACCGACGCCTGCCCCGATCGCCTGTGCGAACCGCCCGGTGGTCAGGAGCAGGTAGGCGCGGTTACGCCGGAGCGGAAGCTCCGGCGCGGGTTCGGTCTCGGCCGTCGGAGTCTCTGCGATCACGCCGCACAACGTAGTGGTCAGTCGGGTCGAACGGGTGAAATGTCCACCGCGGGTCGAGGCCCTGCCAACCTCCGGTCGAGCTCGTCGAGACCCCGCTCAGCGGCCGATCGACGCCTTGCGGCCCGTGACGTAGAGACCCTCGCGAGCGATGCGGCCGACGGTCTCGACCAGCAGCGCACGCTCGGCGACCTTGATCCGCTCGGTCAGGGCGGGCTCGTCGTCGTTGTCGAGGACCGGCACCGCCGTCTGGGCGATGATCGGACCGGTGTCTACGCCGTCGTCGACCAGGTGCACCGTGCAGCCGGTGACCTTGACCCCGTGGGCGATCGTGTCACGCACCGGGTGCGCACCGGGGAAGCTCGGCAGGAGAGCCGGGTGGGTGTTCATCATCCGGCCCTCGAACTTCCGCACGACGCTCGGGGCGAGGATGCGCATGAACCCCGCCAGCACGAGGTAGTCCGGCTGGAACACCGACACCGCTTCGAGAACACCGTCGTTCCAGCCGGCACGGTCGTCGAAGTCCTTCATGGCGACTACGGCGGAGGCCACCCCGGCGTCGCGCGCCAGGTCGAGTGCGCCCGCGTCGGGACGGTCCGTCACGACACCGACCACGCGCGCGCCGTAGGCCGCGTCGTCGTGCGCTGCGAGGAGTGCGGCGAGGTTGGATCCGCCGCCCGAGGCGAGCACCACCAGGCGCTTGGCGGAACGGGACTCGACGGGGTGACCGGAGGGCGTCTGCACGGGTCCCAGCCTACGTGGACACCGGCCCGCCCCCGGCACTCCGGTGCGGCGCGGGAGTGCGGGCCGGTGGCCGAGCCGTCAGTCGGCGCGCCACACGCTCAAGGTCGCACGGTCGCCACGGATGCCGTCCACGCCGATTCCGACCTTGTCGTTGAGCACCAGCTCGTTTCCCTGGTCGCCGCCCCAGGTCGCGTATCCGTCGCCCGACATGATGCTTCCGCCGTTGGTGGAGAACGACCGGATGTACCCGCCGAGCTGAGCCGCGACGGACTTGTCGTGGACCCAGACCAGGAGCTCGTACGGCCCGCCGGGCCCCCCGATCGGGACCAGGGTCCCCGACTTCACGCGCACCTGGCATCGCGCGTCCCGGCACGCGTCGAGGTTCGATCCGTCCGCCGGTTTATTCGCGTTCGCGACGGCGCGGTCCCGCATCTGCTCGTGCCGGATCCTCTCCACCAGCTCGTCGCGCACCGTCCGCACCGACTTCGCGCCGGGTGCGTCGGGGTAGGTCTTGAGGTACTCGGCGTACAGAGAGCGGGCGTCGTCGAGCTTCCCCGCAGCCTGCCGCACCTGCGCGCAGCCCGCGAGCAGGTCGTCACCCCGGTCGTCCGTCGACGCGATCGGTTCGGCGAGCTCCGGCTCCGTCCATCCGCCGTCGTGCAGCCACAGGTACTCGTCCCTTGCCGAACAGGCATCCGAGGCCAGTGACTCCTCGTCGATCGGCTCGACGTACCCGGCCGGTCCCGGATCCACCGTCGGCTCGGTGTACCACTCCTTCTCGAACCGCCCGACATACGTCGACATCGCGTCGCGCACCGATGCCGACTCCTCGGGGTGCGCCGCGAGGGTCACGGCCAGCTGCTCGACGGCGCCCTCCGGGTCGCGGCCCGGAGCGTCCCAGCTGCCGTTCCCGCCACCGTTCGACGCGAACAGCAGCTCCGCCCGGACGACGCCCGCGTGCGCCCACCGCGCGCCACGGTGCGCGAGGTAGTCGTCGAGACCGGCCGGCTCGAAGTCCCCGTCGGCGTCGACCGCGTCGAGGAGCAGCTCGCACGCGCGACGGCCCTGCACCGACGAGTCGACGACGTCGCCCGCCACGAAACGGTGCAGCGGTCCCAGCCCGTCGAGCACCTCCGTGGCGTCCTGGCAGTTCCCGCCGACGTGCCGGTCGTCGGCCAGATTCACCAGGCGGGACGTCTCAGCCCGCACGGCGAGGACAACAGCACCGGCGGCGACCAGCACGACCGTGGCGGCCACCGCGACCACGGGCTTCCACCGCCGGGCCAGAAAACGCTTCGTGCCGCGCCCCCAGCTGCGGATCGCCGGCTCACGCGGGCGCGGCGTCGCCCGTCCCGGCGGCGGGTCGGCCAGGCTGTCCGGGTCCGCCGGGTCCGCCGGGTCCGCCGGGTCCGTCTGGTCCGCCGGGTCCGTCTGGTCCGCCGGGTCCGCCGGGTCGGTCGGGTCCGTCTGGTCGGTCGGGTCCGTCTGGTCGGTCGGGTCCGTCTGGTCGGTCGGGTCCGCCTGGGTCTCCGACGCCGTCGAACCCTCCGAGTCCGTCGCGCTCCCCGAGGCCGTCGGACTCCCCTCGTCCAACGGACCGTTCGGAGGCGTCGTCCCCTGATCCTTCGTCATGCAGCAACTCGACCACGGAAGTGTCGGGACCCCTCCCGGCGTCGCCGCCCAGATCGCGCACGCGGCCCAGCAGTCCGACGGCGTCGAGCTTGGCGCCTAGCAGTACGGCGGCCGCTCCCCCGCCGATCTCCGCCGCGACCAGGCCGGCGGTCGCCAGCGGGTTCGCACCGACGTCGGACAGCCGGCCCGGGCCGCCCGCTCCCGCGGCGGCCCACTGGCCGAGCAGCATGACGACGCCCGACGTGACGACGATCCCGGCGAACACCCAGCCGACGTCGGACCACCGGACCAGCGTCGGCTCCAGCCGGCGCCACGCGAACACACCCGCCGCGACGCCGCACGCCACCACGAGTACGGGTGTCCATGCGCTGACCGGGTTGGCCCAGTCGTCTCCCGGCAACGCGGCGAGGAGCGGGATCGCGGGCAGCGGCCCGGAGATCGTGCCGAACGGTGTGAAGCTGGTCCCCACGCCGACCGCGAAGCCGGGACCCGCGAGCCAGGCAGCCGCCCACAGCACGAGGTTGGGCAGCAGCGCGAGCTGGGCCACGGCGAACACGATGCCGCCGGTCCAGCCCGGTTCGAGCGCCGTGATGATGTCCGACGAGGTGGCGCGTCCCGCCAGCGCCCACCCCGCCACCAGGAGCGCCGCCCCACCCATCAGCAGCGCGACCGCCACTGCCCCGCCCCGCAGCCCGAGCCGCAGCGTCGCGGGGACGAGGTCGATGCCGGTGAGCCTGCGGGCCAGCGCCTCCGCCCGTTCACCGATCTCGGCGGCGGTGGGGGCGTCCGGGCGCGCCAGGATGCCGAGCAGCATGCCGAACCCGCCCATCACCAGGCCGGCGACAGCCGCCATCGGGAGCGCCCAGCCGGGGGCGCTGCCCGCGATGGCCGCCACCGCCGTCGTGCACAGGGCGTACGTGACCGCTCCTGCCACCCAGGCGCGCACCGTCGTCGTGGCGAAGCGCTTGGCGCAGACGTAGGTGGAGAACAGTGCGAGGGTCGCGACGCCGAGCGGCGCGAGAGAGACGGTCACGGCGTCGGCCGTGAGGGGGACGCCGTGACCCAGCAGCCAGATGCCCATCGCGACGTCGATCGCCGAGCCGACCTGGGCGGCGTCGTCAGGGGCGCCCGTCGGTGTGGCCAGCGTGGCCGTGCCGACGAGGTAGGCGACCACCGCGGGGAGCACCACGACGGCGAGCGACAGGACCAGGGCCTGACCTGCCGAGACGATGCCCGCGACGATGTGCGACAGCCGCGCCGGCCTCGGCTCCGCCTGGGCCGGCTCCTCGACCAGCCGGCTGCGGCGGGCGGCCGGCCGGCTGGCCGGGCGGCTCGTCCGGGCGCCGGGGGTGCGGGATGCCGCGCTCGGGCGGGGTGGTGCGCTCACGAGCCAATCTTCACCCGCGCGTGCCTGCCGTCCTGGGGACCTGCCTCGGCGTGGCCCAGGTGAACTTCAGGAAAAATCACGGGGAGACATGGATTTGCGCCCCGGTCTTGGTGTAAATGGCCCAATTCGTTGAGTGCGGGGTATTTGTTGGCCCAGCGACGTAGAACCAACAAATACCCCGCACTCAACGACGGAGGCGGACCGTCAGAGAGACCGCAGGATCTCGCGCATGAGGTCAGCGGTCTCGGTCGGCGTCTTGCCGACCTTGACGCCGACGGCCTCGAGGGCCTCCTTCTTCGCCGCGGCGGTGCCGGACGAGCCGGACACGATCGCGCCGGCGTGACCCATCGTCTTGCCCTCGGGGGCGGTGAAGCCCGCGACGTAGCCGACGACCGGCTTGGTGACGTGGTCCTTGATGTAGGCCGCCGCACGCTCCTCGGCGTCGCCGCCGATCTCGCCGATCATGACGATCGCCTTGGTCTCCGGGTCGTTCTCGAAGGCCTCGAGCGCGTCGATGTGCGTGGTGCCGACGATCGGGTCGCCGCCGATGCCGATGGCTGTCGAGAAGCCGAGGTCCTTCAGCTCGTACATCATCTGGTAGGTCAGCGTGCCCGACTTCGACACGAGACCGATCGGGCCCTTGCCCGTGATGGTGTGCGGGGTGATGCCGGCCAGCGACTCGCCCGGGGTGATGATGCCGGGGCAGTTCGGCCCGATCATCCGGGTCTCCTTGCCCTGGAGATAGGCCCACACCTCGGCGGTGTCCTGCACCGGCACGCCCTCGGTGATGACCACGAGCAGGCCGATGCCCGCGTCGATGGCCTCGATGGCCGCGTCCTTGGTGAACGCCGGCGGCACGAAGACGACGGAGACGTCCGCGCCGGTCTCGGCCATGGCCTCCTTGACGGTGCCGAAGACGGGCAGCGTGACGTCGTTGCCCTCGTGGTCCTTGTGCTCCACCGTGGTGCCGGCCTTGCGGGCGTTCACGCCGCCGACGATCGTCGCACCGGAGTCGAGCATGAGGGCGGTGTGCTTGGCACCCATGCCGCCCGTGATGCCCTGGACGATGATCTTCGAGTCCTGGTTCAGGTAGATCGACATTGTCTTCTAATCTCTGCTTTCGAAGTCTTCGCGGGCGATCAGGCGTTGGCCAGCTGGGCAGCCTTGTCGGCGCCGCCGTCCATGGTGTCGGCAAGGGTGACGAGCGGGTGGTTGCGCTCGGCCAGGATCTGGCGACCCAGCTCGACGTTGTTGCCGTCGAGGCGGACGACCAGCGGCTTGGTGGCGTGGTCGCCCAGCAGGTCGAGCGCGCCCACGATGCCGTTGGCCACCTCGTCGCAGGCGGTGATGCCGCCGAAGACGTTCACGAACACTGCCTTGACCTGCTCGTCCCCGAGGATGACGTCGAGCCCGTTCGCCATGACCTTGGCGTTGGCGCCGCCGCCGATGTCGAGGAAGTTGGCCGGCTTGACGCCGCCGTGCTTCTCGCCGGCGTACGCGACGACGTCGAGCGTGGACATGACCAGACCCGCGCCGTTGCCGATGATGCCGACCTCGCCGTCGAGCTTGACGTAGTTGAGGTCGTTCTCCTTGGCCTTGGCCTCGAGCGGGTCGGTGGCGGCCGAGTCCTCGAGCTCCGCGTGGTCCGCGTGGCGGAAGCCGGCGTTCTCGTCGAGCGTCACCTTGCCGTCCAGGGCGACGATCTCGCCGTCCTCGGTCTTGACCAGCGGGTTCACCTCGACCAGCGTGGCGTCCTCGGCCTTGAACACGGTCCACAGACCGCGGATGACCTCGGCCACCTTGCCCTTGATGTCGTCGGCGAAGCCGGCGGCGTCCACGATCTCCGCGGCCTTGGCCTCGTCGATGCCGACAGCCGGGTCCACGGCGATGCGGGCCAGCGCCTCGGGGCGCTCGACGGCGAGCTGCTCGATCTCCACGCCGCCCTCGACGGAGCACATCGCGAGGTAGTTGCGGTTCGACCGGTCCAGGAGCACGGAGAAGTAGAACTCCTCGGCGATCTTGGCACCCTGCGCCACCATCACGCGGTGCACGGTGTGGCCCTTGATGTCCATGCCGAGGATCTCGCCGGCCTTCTCAGCGGTCTCTTCGGGCGAGTGGGCCAGCTTGACGCCGCCCGCCTTGCCACGACCACCGGTCTTGACCTGGGCCTTCACGACGACAGTTCCGCCGCCCAGCTTCTCGGCGCCTTCGCGAGCCTCTTCGGGGGTCGTCGCGACAACCCCACCCAGCACGGGCACGCCGTGCTTCTCGAAGATGTCGCGCGCCTGGTATTCGAACAGGTCCACCCTGCTGCGTCCTTCCATCGGGATGCGGCCCTCGGACGTCGTAGGCGCCCGGAGCCCGGCTGAAGCGATGTCTCGACGTCAAGACATCCCGGTACAGGGTAGCCCTGGATCGCCCGTGGGTCCGAACGAACAGGCGACATTCTGCGGTTCGACGCCGGACGGCGTGCGGCCTGTGTCGCATGTCTCGGCGACGACGTGTCGGACGCACACCTCAGCGGCGCGACCTGTGCGCCGGACAGGTGAGTGTGTCAACGTGGGTTGACAGAATCGCTGATGTCAACCATGGTTGACACATGAGCCAGCAAGCACTCGTCGCATCCGCCGCCGGGGACGACCCCGCCGACGGGCTGCGCGCCGTCCGGGCCCTGCGCGAGCTGGCCGACCGTCTCGAGGCGCTCCAGGTGGAACGCGCGCGGCGGCTCGGCTGGTCGTGGCAGGAGATCGCCGCCGCACTCGGCGTCTCCCGGCAGGCGGTCCACAAGAAGCACAACAGGAGGATCTGATGTTCGAGAGGTTCACGAAGGACGCCCGCTCCGCCGTCGTCGACGCCCAGCAGGTCGCCCGTGCCGCGCACAGCGACCAGATCGACAGCCGCCACCTGCTCGTCGCGCTCGCCGAGAGCGAGGGCCCCGCCCGCTCCGCGCTGGCCGACGGCGGCCTCGACGTGACCGAACTCATCGAGCGCGCTCGGGCGAGCGTCGAGGCGGGTGACGCGCTCGACCCCGGCGCGCTGGCCGCCGTCGGTATCGACCTCGACGAGGTCACCCGCCGCACCGAGGCCACGTTCGGCGAGGGCGCGCTCACCCGCGCCGGCCGCATCCTGCGCGGGCGCCGCAAGCACCTCCCGTTCACCGCGGACGCGAAGAAGTCCCTGGAGCTCGCGCTCCGCGAGGCGATCCGCCTGGGCTCCAAGGAGATCCACGGCGGGCACATGCTGCTGGGCCTCACGCGCGCCGCGTCCCCGGCCCGGACCGTCCTGGCGGACGCCGGAGCGGACCTCGACCGCGTCCGGCGCCACGCGGAGGGTGCGAGCGAGGCGGCGTAGCCGGATTCGCCTGACCGACGACGACAGCGATGCCTACTGGGTGATCACCTGGGCCTCACCCATGACGATGTCGGTGGAGTCCTCAAGGGTGAACTCGATGGTTCCGACATCGCCGATGCCCCGCCACTGCAAGGTCCAGTACGAGATGGCCGTGACGTTGTACTCGCCCTGCCGCGTGTAGCGGTGCCCGCAGTCAGGGGAATCTGCGATGTCGTACTTGTCTTCGTACGGGGTGCCGGAGCCGACACAGGTCACCGTGGTCCCGTCGCCCATGTTCCACATGATCTTGTCGACTCTGGCTGTCGCCGTCACCGAGAAGTTTCCGGCCGTCGCTGTCTCCGTGATCGGACCCATGGTGTGCTCGCCAGGATTCTCGACCCACATCCACTGGGGCATCCCGACGATCCCGATGCTGCCGGGCTTGTCCTCTGGCACGATTCCGATGTCGATCGCGCGGAGGTCCATCTGGGCTCGGGCCTGCTCGGCAAGCTCCGCGGGGTCCGGGGGCTCCGGGGCTTCGGGGGCTTCGGCCGCCCAGAACTGGGTATCAATCGTGGGACCGAATCGCTGGTTCGCGCCGCAAAGGGCGGTGTGGATCGCACCGTCGTCATGTCCGTCCCAGATGGGCCTGTCCTTCGGCGGCTGCGGGTCTGCCAGACCGACGTAAAGGCAGTTCTGACCATCGATGGTCATACGAGGGTCGCTTCCTCCACCACTTCCGTCACCAACATCGCCACCTGAATGGCCGCCATCGGTGCCCTCACCCGCATCGGCTCCCCCGCTGCCGGGGTTGTCGGCCCATACATCACAAGTAGACCCGTCGGCGCTGTACTTCTCGCACTCCGGTTCGGCAGCAACTGCGGGTCGCGCGAACAGCACCAGGGGAACGGCGAGAACCAGCACAGCCATGGTGCGTCTCAGCATGACTTGAGCTCCAGACCCTCGGTGAAGTCGACCAGCCATGGCCCCTCTGGGTACTCGTAGTTGGCCACCCCTACCCGAAGCGCCACACGATCGGGGTGATCCGCAGGAAAGATCGAGTCCCCGTCCTCATCAACCATGTCGAGTTCGGTGATGTCGTAGCAGACGGTGAAGATGACGTTCGGAATTTCTGGCGGGGACAACTTCGGCTTGTTCGTCAGGCTGACTTTCGGGTCCTTGATCGCCTCAAGCTTGAGCCCACCCACCTGGTGCACCCCATGAGAGACGTTGCCGTTGTAACCGTTACGCAAATCGGTCAGTGCCGTCGTGATAGCGACCTTGTCGTAGTCCTCGATATTGAAGCTCTCCGGCGCCTGCAGGGACACCTCCTTGACCCGGAGGTACTCACGAACTGCCGCCTCAGCCCCGGTGATCGCTTCTTCCTCCGGCGACGGCGCGGTTGCCGACGATGATGCGGACGGCGATGCCGTCTTCGAAGTCGTCTCCGACGCAGCGGGCTCCCCGGACGACTCCGCGCCGGCCGAGCACGCTGTCAGACCGATTCCGAGCGCAACGGCGGCGCCCATGCTCAGCGCGCGGGTGGCGAAACGAGGAGTGCGAGACATCAGAGGTTCTCCTTGGATTTCCTAGCTGGTCAAGACGCGGCTCTGTAAAGCCGAGGCGTCAGATATGGCCAAATGAGATACAGCGCAGGCTACGAACGGTTAGTCGACGGGCTGACGACTGAGACTGAGAGATTCTGTGGAGCGGGTGGCGGCTTTTTCCAGAAGGAGATCTGCACAGTCCAGCCGTCACCCAGTTCGTCTGACCGGTGAAAGCCAAGCTGCGCTCGGTCGTCCCCTTCGGAGTGCTCGCCAGCAGTCCATCCTTCTTCTTCGAGTACCTCGACCATGCGCCCGGCGGCTTGTTCTGGAGTCAGTTCTGCGTCGGCTGCAAGCTCGATGGCTATGTCCCAGTTCCAGTAGCGCCAACCATCGGGATCCTCGTCGTTGACTTCTGCGTCCTCCCACTCCAACAGTGATCGCTCCATATCTTCCTGGTAGCGGTCGACCCCGTCGATCGTCGCAGTCAATGACTGCCCGATCTCTTCAGAACGCTCTTGAAGTTCTGCAACTGTCACGTCGCTCCTTGAGGTACATGCCGTGGTCAGGGCCATGGTCAGCGCGATCAGGCCCGCGAGGACGAGGCGTGATCGCCGCCTGCTCGCGCGTGTCCTGTCCACATCCAAGGTTCCTGTGGGCGATGGCATCGGCCGACTCCGTTTCCCTGTGTGATCACTCGACATCGAAGTACCTCGGCTCATAGCCCTCGACATCGATACCGTCGATGTTGTACAGCGTCCCGCCCGCAACGTAGACCTCGTCCTGCGCGTACGCCTCGACTCGGGTGCCGGTGATGACGCCGACGATGTTGTTGAACGCGGTCGAACCCTTGGTATAGACGCTGGAGTGACTCTCAAAGACACCGGTCGACTCGATGTCGCCCTGGCTCCTATTCGCGGCGTTGAGGTACCCGGTCTCCAGGCGTGTCACGTCAGGATCGTGCAATGCCGAGGCGCCGTGTCCGAGCTCGCCCGCGTCTGCACCCTGGATCAGGCCGACGACACTGTCACGTCGGGCCATCTGTGTGTAGTGCGGCACGTCCTTGGTGTAGGGGAAGTCCTGCACCGAGGTGTTGTCGTTACCCAGCCCCGCGCCGGCGACATACATGACCCGGTCCACCCTCAGGCCCTCGCTCTCGGCGATACCGAGCACGGCACCCCCGTAGGAGTGCGCCTCTGCCGTGAGCGTCGAGTCCGGGTGCACATCGATCGCGTGCATAAAGTCACGCAGCTTAGGTCCCAGGTCACGCGAGTAGCTCGCACTGGCCGCCTCCGGGATGTTCTGTGGGAACTCGCCACCCGCCCAAGCGAATACCGCCGTCGAACCCGCGCCGACTGTGTTATGGGCTTCGTCGTACAGGTTGTAGGCGTCGGTATCGGTTTCGTTGAAGTCGTCCATGCGGGTCGTGGTGCCAGGGACATGGACCGCAACGTTATCCACCCAGTCCGGTACATCGCCGGCCCGGTCATACGGACCGCGATAGGTCGCGATGCTCAATCGGGTCGGATCGAATGCCACTAGCTCAACTGTGTCGCGATAGGTCCTTCGACCGTTCTTGTCGTACTCGTACTGCCCCCCGCCCTCCGGCAGACTTCTGTAATGCTCATAGGAGTCGATCGCCGCTTGCAGCCGGTCGAGCTCCTTCGCCAGTCCCAGGTCCGGTATGTAGCCCCCACCTAAAGCACTGAACCGGCTCGCCATGGCAGCCATCCGCAGCTCCTTCTCGATCCGTGCCTTCTCTGCCTCCAGCCGGTCGATCTCGGTCGCGAGGTTGATCCGGTTGGCATCAGCACGGAACTTGACCGGGACCCCGTTCAGATTCCCGACCACCATCGGCATGGCGGCTACCAACGCTGTTCGCTGCTGCGGAGTCAGGGTGCCCCACCACTCCCGCACCTCCGACGCCGACCCGTCCAGGATCGTCTTCGTCGGCGCGAAGTCCGCCACGCGCGGCGAGTCCACCGGAGACCACGCACCGGTCGAGGAGAACAGACCCGTGCGCCCCGTCAGGGCCGGGACCGGACTTTTCGTGACCGGCACGGTCTGCTCGTCCAGCGCCTTGATCCGGTCCGCGCACCGTTGCTCGGCCTCAAGGATCACTGCGAACACCTGCTGCGCCCGGACGATCAGGTCCTGGTTCTGGTCGACCGTGTCCAGCTCCTGCAGCAGCATGGTGGTCACCCCGCCCGGGTTCGCAGCCCGCACTCGTGCCCGGAACGCGCCCGCTTCCGCCTCAAGGCTCGCCAGCCGCGGCTGAACCGCACCGACCTCGTCGACGTAGTCCTCCAGGTACCGGGCCGCGTCCAAGAATTTCTCCTGCTCACGCAACGCCGCACCGAGCGCAGGGTCCATCGCGCGATACAGGTCACCGGCCTCAGGAGCCTGGTAGGACTCGGGCAAGCGCGACCAGGCCGAGTGGATGTCCTGAGCGTTATCGGCGACCTGCTGTCCCGTGGTCCGGAAGACCCCGGCCCGCTGCTGCGCCCACTCCATTCCCAGGGCGCCGGACGCCTTCGGGAACAGTGCCGGATCGATCAACCCGCCCGCGTCGGTCACCCGCACGACATCCACCGCCACCCGACACCCCCGTGCTCACACCCATCGCTGCCGCTGGAGCCTACCGACCCGCGACACGGCATGTATACGAATACCCTGGCAGGGCAGTAGCGCACCGAGCGTGGACTTTCGCCCAGATGGTCCGTAATGCACCGCTACGATCGTGCGCCATGAAGCATGCCCGCAATGCCGGCCCCGACCTCGCGTTCCGGCTTGCCCAACGTCTCGTCACAGCCGTCGCCGACGACATGTCGACGACGCAGCGCGTCGGAGCCGGTGCGGTCGCGGCGCTCGTCGCGATCTCCCCGTTCGGGGCGTGGAGCGAGGTGGAGGCACAGGCCGACCCGCTGACCACCGGGACGCCCGTCGAGGTGGGGCCCTTCGAGGTGACCGTCGAGAAGGCCGCTACGGCCGACGAGCTCGGCCACCTTGTGCCGCAGGACGGCAACCACATGCTCGCCGTCGTCGCGGACGTCACCAACACCGGCGACGTCCCCGAGTACGGCGTCACGCTCAGCAAGGCCATCCCCGCCCCGCAGAACGCCGGGATCGTGCCGGAGGAACCGCTCGAGGACCTTGGCGCCGACGCCGCGACCGGCGATGCGGCGGCGCCCGGCGACGATGCCGGCTCCTCGGCGGAACCGTCGGCGAGCCCCTCCCCCAGCGCGCCCGAGGAGCCCAAGCTCCCGTCCGCGACGATCATCAACATCGAGGACGGCACCAGCATCAGCATCCTCAACCCTGGTGTGACGCACCGGGTAGCGCTGATCTGGGAGCAGAGCGGCACGTGGACGGGCACGGAGCTGCCGCTCGAGGTCGTGGAGCTCGAGTGGGTCGAGGAGGACCCCCTGGGTCTGGACGACGGGCACTGGTTCGCGAACGAGATCGCCTTCCAGGGGCAGATCCCGGTCAAGCCCGCCACACCGGAGGCGAGTGCCGACGAGCGGGGCCCGAGCACCGAGGTGGAACAGCAGTGAGGCACGGACGGCGCCGGATCACCTGGAAGGGCACCGCGCTCGTCGTCGGCGCGGTGACGGCGGGGTGCGCCCTCGTGACGTTCCTGCCGCAGGACGACGCCGTGGACGCGCCGTTCATCGTCGAGGGCGGCGTCGGACAGCAGCTAGACCTCACGTACGCCGAGCTGACCGTGACCGAGGTGCGGGTCGCCGACGTCCTGACGAGCCCCGCCGAGGCGGCGGCCGCAGCAGGCACGTTCCTCGTGGTGGACGCGACGTGGCGCGCCACGCAGGGCGAGACGACGTTCAGCGGGGCAGAGGTCACCGACGCGCAGGGACGCAGGTTCTGGCCGAGCACGCGAGGTGGCTGCTCGACGTCGGCCAGCGCCCAGCCGGGCTACGCCTGGCGCACCACGTACTGCTTCGACGTGCCGCGGGACGCGCTGGCGGGGGCGACCGTGCGCCTCGCGCGCGGCGACCAGACCGAGGAGCACGGCGGTCAGCGGCGCGACGCCGTCGCCGTGGTGGACCTCGGCATCACGGCGAGCGAGGCCGACGCACTGTGGGAGGCGGAAGAGACCGTGTCGCCCGAGGCACCGGGTTATCCCCCGGTGAGCGCAGGAGGTAGCGAGGGATGACGACTCTGGTGACCCCGGCGGTGCCCGGATCGGGCCGAGGAACACCGCCCGGAGCGGCGCCGAGCCTGCAGCCGGGGATGCTCCCCGGCAGCGTCCCGCCCGACCTCCGCGCCCCCGCTCGGCGCAGGGGCTGGTGGCGGCGCAACATCGTCTGGCTGGTGCTGCTGCCGATAGCGGTCGCGGCGGCCGCGGGGGCGTCGTCGTTCCGGGTGTGGGCGTACTGGTGGCCGGTCGGTCTGCACCACGAGGTGGACCGCGTCGCCGTCGGCGAGCCGGCGCACCTGGCCGGCGAGTACTACGACCTCGGGTTCGACGTGCCGGAGCGGGCGAACACCATGGTGCTGCGCGAGATCGACGCGACGGTGACGGGCATCGAACAGGTGGAGCGGTTGCCGCCGCCCCTCTACGGCGACCCCGTCACGATCCCCGACGGGTCGGTCGCGTACGAGGTGCAGGTGCACTTCGCGGCCGAGCCGCAGACCGACCTGTCGCTGTGCCAGATCATCCTCGTGTCCGAGGAGGGCACGCGCTACGGGGAGTCGACGACGGACGCGCAGGGCAGATCCAACCGCTGCTCGACGCCGGACGCCGAGGGCTTCGTCAGCGAGCAGCCCGAGTGGGACGTCTCGACGTTCGTCCTCGCCGACCCCGACGCGGAGATCACCCAGGTGCGACTGGGGTTCGGCGGGCCCGAGTACGTGACGGCCGACCTGCCGTAGCGGCCTCCTCCTCGCGCACCACGAGGCCGCGCTCGACCAGCACCTCCACGGTTGCGGCGATCAGCGCGGCGGCCAGCGCCAGGGAGAGCGCGAGGCCCGCCGCCGACTCCATGGTGCTGAAGGCCAGCCAGGTGTTGGTCTCGACGGGGCCGGTCACGGCACGCACGAGCCAGCCGACACCCTGCGGGACCCGCATCAGGACGAGGTAGCCCAGGCAGAAGACGAGCATGGGGCCGAGCCCGCCGTCGACGATCATCTTCAGGCCGTTCCACAGGGCGGAGAAGCGGGCCCGCAGGTCGTCGGTGAGGGACGCCAGGATCGCGCGCAGCCCGCCCGGGAGCCAGGTCATGCGGTCGAGCCAGTGGTGTTCCGTCGACGGCGGCTCCATCAGCCGGTGCCCCAGCACGACGGCACCGATAGCGAGCCACGCCAGCGGCGCGACGAGGACGACGTCGAGCGACTCGACGACCGTCACCGCCCCCTCCGCGAGGAAGCCGACGGCCTCGCTGCCCGACTCGCCCACGGTCTCCTGTGCGGCCCCGACCGTACCGACAGCGGCGGCCACGAGCTGGCGGTCCGCCGCGACGTCCCACAGGCCGAGCTCGATGGCCTCGATCTGGCCGGCGACCTGACTGGTCCAGTAGATCTCGAGGCATCCGCCGAGCACGGCGAAACCGAGAAAGTGGAGCTTGCCCTCAAGCCTGCCGAGCAACCAGCGCAGCAGGAACGCGCCCACCACGATGGCGACGAGCGTCCAGCCCGACCAGACGCCGAGCCGGGAGGTCCAGTCGAGACCGTCCGGGCTGAACAGGTCGTTGAACAGCTCGTCGGCGGAGGCCTCGTTGATGAACCGGTCCCGGTCGGCGTCCATCAGCCCCTCAACCTCGTAGACCAGGAGGAACGGCACCAGCACGGACAGGGCGACGTCGATGAGGCGCCGCTCGCGCCGCTCCGACGGCATGATCGGGGCACTGTGAGCAGGCAGCATGCCGGGGACGGTGGCAGCGGCGCCCAGGGCCGGGAGAAGCCGCGGGCTCAGGTGCGGCAGGGACTGGCGACAGACCCACAACATCCCGATGACGGGCATCAGATACCCGAGCGGACTGATGATCAGCAGGAGCTGCGCCACGAACGAGTTCCACTGGCTCAGCTCGACGGCGCCCCACATCGCGCCGTTCCGCACTGCGACACCGAGCAGCCCCAGCGTCAGGAGCGCGGGCCAGTGCGCCACGAACAGGCGGCCGGCGGAGAGCAGGATCCTCATGGCGACACATAGTGGCCTAAAGCGGGAGGTATGCGCCAAGCCTGGTCATACGCGCGGATCGGACGAATGCCGCCAGTCCGCCGATCCGCAACCTGCACGTCTATCCGGCCGCTGATGGACGATCAACCTTCGGGTCGACGTCAGATGGGACGTCCAGGTTGCGGTTCGACATCCACGGGGACCGGGATAGACGTCCAGGTTGCGGTTCGGCACCGGGCTGGGCCCCGGACGACGGCTGGCTTGCGGTTCGGCCCCCGAGGCGCCCGCGGACCACGAGCAACGTGCGGTTCGACCCCCCGAGGCGCCAACAAGCGACGAGCAAACTTGCGGTTCGACGTCGCAGGCGGGGCAGGCCCCGTAACGTCCCCGGACCTAGCCCGGGGGTGCTCAGACCCGTCAGAGCTTGGTGACCGCCGTGTACTTCAGGGCGATGCGCTTGGTCCCGTTGCTGCCGAAGTCGATCTTGACCACGGAGTTGGCCTCGACGTCCACCACGGTGCCGAGCCCGTAGGAGTCGTGGGTGACACGGTCACCGATCTCCAGGTTCGGGATGCTCTTCTGGACGTTGATGCCGCCGAAGCCGCCCTTCGCGCCCGCCTTCTTCTCCGGCGCGAACGGTTTGCTCTGCCCACCGCCCGACGACGTCGGGGCGCCGGCGCGTGAGGTCCCGGACCGGCCTGCCGACCAGGTCGAACCCGTACCCGAGCCGCGCCCGCCGGAGCCGTAACCGCCTGAGCCGTAGCCACCGCTCCAGCCTCCGCGGCCGGCGCGGATCGCCGCCGTCGACGACTCCCGGCGCCGCCAGTCCCACAGCTCCTCGGGGATCTCCTGCAGGAACCGGCTCTCCGGGAACTCGTTGGCCATGCCGAAGGCCGCCCGGACCGAGGACCGGGTGATGTACAGCCGCTCGCGTGCCCGGGTGATGCCCACGTAGGCGAGGCGGCGTTCCTCGGCGAGCTCGGCGTCGTCGTGCAGGGAACGCATGTGCGGGAACGTCCCGTCCTCCATGCCCGTGAGGAACACGACCGGGAACTCCAGGCCCTTGGCGGTGTGCAGGGTCATGAGCGTGACGACGCCCTGGTTCTCCTTGGGGGCCTCCTCCGCCGCGCCGTCCGCCACGTCCTCATCCGGGATCTGGTCGCTGTCGGCGACGAGCGAGACCCGCTCCAGGAAGTCGGCGAGCGAACCCTCGGGATCCGTCTCGCCGAAGTCGACGGCCACGGCGTGGAGCTCGGCCAGGTTCTCGACGCGCCCCTCGTCCTGCGGGTCGTCGCTCGCGCGCAGCTCAGCGAGGTAACCCGTGCGGTCGAGCACCGCGCCAAGCACCTCAGCCGGCGGGGCGCCCTGGTCGACCAGGGCACGTAGCTCCCGCATCATGTCGCGGAAGACGAGCAGTGGCTTGAGCGAGCGGTTGGTCATGCCGGGGATCTCGTCGGCGCGCTCCAGGGCGGCGCCGAACGACGTGCGCTCCCGCTCCGCGAACGACGCGACGAGCGACTCGGCGCGGTCGCCGAGCCCACGCTTGGGCACGTTGAGGATGCGGCGCAGGTTCACGTCGTCGTCCTCGTTGGCCAGCGCGCGCAGGTACGCGACGGCGTCCTTGACCTCGCGCCGCTCGTAGAACCGTGTGCCGCCCACCACCTTGTACGGCAGGCCGACGCGGACCAGCACCTCCTCGAGCGCACGCGACTGCGCGTTGGTGCGGTAGAAGATCGCGACGTCGCCCGGGCGGACGCCGTCGGAGTCGCCCAGCTTGTCGATCTCGTCGGCGACGAACCGCGCCTCCTGATGCTCGTCGTCCGCCACGTAGCCGACGACCTTGGCCCCTGCCCCCGAGTCGGTCCACAGGCGCTTGGGCGTACGGCCGGCGTTGCGGGAGATCACCGCGTTGGCGGCGCCCAGGATGTTCTGCGTGGAGCGGTAGTTCTGCTCCAGCAGGATCGTGGTCGCGTCCGGGTAGTCCTTCTCGAACTCCAGGATGTTGCGGATCGTGGCACCGCGGAAGGCGTAGATCGACTGGTCGGAGTCGCCTACGACGGTGAGCTCTGCGGGATCCAGTCCTGCCTCGTCGGAGGTGCCGACCCCCGCCAGCTCGCGGACCAGCGTGTACTGCGCGTGGTTGGTGTCCTGGTACTCGTCCACCATGATGTGCCGGAACCGGCGACGGTAGTGCTCCGCGACGTTCGGGAAGGCCTGGAGCAGGTTCACCGTGGTCATGATGATGTCGTCGAAGTCGAGCGCGTTCGCCTGCGCGAGGCGCGCCTGGTAGCGGATGTAGACGTCGGCAAGGACCTGGTCGAACTTGGGCGCCGCCGTGTTGCGCTCGTCGGCCGACTGTCCGCCCCACGGCCTGCGGATGGCGCCCGCCTCCACCGCGGCTGCCTCCGCGAGCGCCTCCTCCGTGGCGTTGGCACCGGTCTGCCGCGCGTAGGTCTCGGGGTCGACCAGCTCGTTCTTCAGGTCGCTGATCTTGTTCGACAGCCCGCGCGCCGGGTACTTCTTGGGGTCGAGGTTGAGCTCGCGCGTCACCAGCGTGATGAGGCGCTGACTGTCCGCGGCGTCGTAGATGCTGAAGCTCGACTTCAGCCCGAGCGTCGTCGCCTCGCGGCGCAGGATCCGTACGCAGGCCGAGTGGAATGTGGACACCCACATCCGCTTCGCTGCCGGGCCCACCAGCCCTTCGACCCGCTCGCGCATCTCGGCCGCCGCCTTGTTGGTGAACGTGATGGCGAGGATCTCCCCCGCCCTGGCCCGTCCGGTGGCCAGGAGGTAGGCGATGCGGTGCGTCAGCACACGCGTCTTGCCCGACCCTGCGCCCGCCACGATGAGGAGCTGCCCGCCCTCGTGCACCACCGCTGCCCGCTGCTGCGGGTTGAGGCCGTCCAGGAGCTCATCGGGGTCGAGGTGCGCGTAGGCCCCGGCTCGCGGCGCCTCCGACTCGTGCGGCAGGCCCGCGAGCCAGTCCGGCTCGGCGGGCACCGCTGCCTCACCCGGGTCGCCAGCGGCCGCCGCGCCGTCGTCGTCCCACTGCGGTGCCGTGCTCGGCAGGCGCGAGATCGGTCCGGGCGACGCGGGGTCGAGGCCGGGCAGGGAGAGGCTGTCGAAGAGGGAAGTCATCGTCCCTAAGCCTAGGCGGGCTCACCGACACTGCGGACGGGCCGCGCTGTCGACCCTTCGAGCGGTCACAAAACGGTGAGCTCCCCGGTCGAGGGTGCGTACGGGTCTGTTCGTCGCATCGGAAGGGGTACCCCTCATGAGGTTCGCACAGGTCAGGGGCGCTCCCCCGCCGGCCACCGGCACCGCACGCCACGGAGGCGGCCGTCGATGAGCACCATCGCGTTCCTCAACATCGGCATGCACGGGTACGTCAACCCGACGCTTCCTGTCGTCGCAGAGCTTGTCCGACGCGGGCACACCGTGGTCTACCACTCGTCTCCCGCGTTCGAGGGACCGCTCGAGGCCGCCGGGGCGAAGGTCCACCACTACGCCGGACCGGACCAGCCCGCGCTGGACCCGCCGATCCCGCTGGCGATGCTGGGCGGGCTCGCCCAGACCGCGGTCGACCTGCTGCCCTCGGTGCTGGCGGACCTCCGTGCCGCTCGGCCGGACCTCGTGGTCCACGGTGCGGCCTGCCCGTGGGGCGCAGTCGCCGCGCGGGAGCTCGGTGTGCCGGCGGCCTCGACGTTCACGACGTTCGCGTTCAACCGGCAGGTCCCCAGCCCTTGCCGCGCGGGCGGGGAGCTGCTGGCCGCCGCTGCCGCCCGCCCCCACCTCGCGTGGCGCTACCTCCGGGCGCGGTGGGCCCTGCGCCAGGGCTACGACACGAGCGGGCTCCCGTCGATCGACCTCATGAACGCGCGCGAGCCGCTGAACCTGGTCTTCACGTCCCGCTCCTTCCAGCCCGGCGCCGAGGCGTTCGGCCCGTCCTACCGGTTCGTGGGAGCGAGCGTCGGCGCCCGCCCGACCGACCGGGCCTTCGAGCCGGACCGGCTGGCCGGCCCCGTGCTGTACGCGTCCCTTGGCACAGTGTTCGACGCGAACCCTGCGCTGCTGCGCGCCTTCGTCACCGCCCTGGCCCCGCTGGGACGCACGGTGGTGCTCGCCACCGGGCACACCGACCCGGCCGAGCTGGGTCCCCTGCCCGACCATGTCGTCGCCCGGCGGTCGGTACCGCAGCTGCAGGTGCTGTCCCAGGCGGCGATCTTCGTCACGCACGGTGGCATGAACAGCGTCAACGAGGCGATGCAGGCCGGCGTCCCGACGCTCGTCGTCCCCCAGGGTGCCGACCAGCCGCTGGTGGCCCGGCGTGTGACGGAGCTCGGCGCCGGCCTGACGGTCGCCACGGAGGACGCCACCGCAGAGCGGGTCGGCGCGCTCGCCTGCCGGCTGCTGGACGAGCCGCACTTCCGGGAGGCTGCCCGCGTCCAGCGGGCCGCCCAGCAGGCGGCAGGCGGCTACCGACGCGCTGCCGACGAGCTCGAGCGGTACCTCGGGGACCGAGCAGACCGCGCGAACCAGGTAGAGGAACACTGACATGTCGACGACCGTCGTGGCCCTGCTGATCCTGGCCGGGTTCTCCGAGACCGTCGGCCGGGTGCTCCCCATCGTGGCACGCCGGCCCCAGGTGTCCCGGCGGCTCGCCGCCGGGCTGGTGGTGACGGGTACCGCGGTCGAGGGCACGGTGATCGCACTCTGGCCCCTGGCCGCCTGGACGGTCGCCGACCTGGTGCACCCGTCGCTGCCCGGCACGGCCGGGACGGCCTGGACACCGGCAATGGTCGCCCCGCTGCTGCTGGCCGCCGTCCTCGCGTTCCCGCTGCTCGGACCGCTGCTGCACTTCCTGCTCGTCGCGGGGGTCGGGTGGGGGCTCGCCGACCTGCTCGCCGCCGCGACCGGCTTCGGCTGGTGGCCGGCCGCCGGGTGCGTCGCCGTCGCGGGGATCGGGCTGGGCGCCACGGTCGACGTCGTGCGGCGGCTGATCGGCCGGGCCCTGGCCGGACCACGCAAGCCCGTCGAGCTGCGGGAGCTGGTCGCATGAGCGAGCTCCTGCTGCTCGTCGTGCTCCTGGCCCTCGGCCCGGTGCTGCTGGTCGAGGGCCTCCTCGCGCGCTACGAGCTGCTGTTCTACGCCGCCGGCTGGCGGGCACCCGCCACGAGGCTCCCGGCGGACCTGCCCTATGCCCGGGGTGCCGCTCCTGACCGCCCACCGGCCGCCTACGTCGTCTACCTCGACGGCATCGGCAAGCGCCGCTTCACCGACACCCGCGACGGCGGACAGCTCGTCAAGGCCGTCATCGCCGGTGCGCCAGAGCTCCGCGTGCTGGGCCAGGTGCAGCCCTACTCGCCACTGGCCGACCCGCTCGTGGGACGCCCCGTGTGGGATGGCTGCGCCACCACGTCGGCATCGTGCTGTTCCTGCACAACGTGATGCAGATCTTCGTCGCCGCGGACCGCCGGTACCGCCCCCTGTACAACCGAGCGGTGGGCGCCCAGATCGCCGACCAGCTCCGGCTCGCGGGCTACAAGGCGAACTGCGGCATACCGGTGGTGCTGCTCAGCTACAGCGGCGGCGCCCAGGTGGCGACCGGTGCGGTCGACGAGCTCTTCGCCGAGCTGCGGGCCCCGCTCTGGCTGATCACGCTGGGCGGCTTCCACAACGGCGCGAACGACCTCAGCCACGCGCTCCAACTGCACCGGCTCACCAGCTCGACCGACTGGATCGAGCGGGTCAGCACCCGGCTCTTCCCCGAACGTTGGCCGTTGTTCCGCCGCAGCGCCTGGAATCGGGCCAAGGACGCGGGAAAGATCACCGTCCACCCGCTCGATCCTGCGGACCACATCGGGCCGTCGAGCTACATCAGCCCGACGGCGCACCTCGCCGACGGACGCAGCTATCTCGACCGCACCACGGAGACGGTGATCGGCATCATCCGCAGCGAGTGCTCGGCCTCCGCGGCGCGGGACGGAGCACCGTGAGGGTCAGCCGGCCGACGGCGCGGCGCGGTCCGCCGTCCGCCGTCAGACCTTCTCCCAGACCGAGACCTGCTTGGTGCTCTCGTGCTCGAACGGCGACCGGTCCCAGTCCGCCCAGCGGTGCTTGAGCCGCAGGCCGGCGATACGCGCCATGAGGTCCATCTCGGCGGGCCACGCGTACCGGAACGGGACGGTCCAGAACCGCCCGCCGTCCGCGGTCACCGTCACGTGGTTCGACGTGAAACGCTGCGTCGCCGTGTCGTACCGGTCGAACCCCACGTACCCGCCGCCCTCGTCCGGCGCCACGGTGAACGGCACGGTGTCCTGACCGGGCGGCATACGCCGCAGGTCCGGGATGCCCACCTCGATCAGGAACAGGCCACCGGGTCGCAGGTGCGCCGCGGCGTTGCGGAAGACGTCGACCTGCCCGTCCTGGGTGGTGACGTTGCTGATGGTGTTGAACACCAGGTAGACGAGCGAGAACTCGCCGGGCACCCGGGTGGAGGTCATGTCGCCGATGGCGACGTCGATGTCCGCGCCACCCGGCTTGTCCCTGATGCGGTCCGCCATGGCCTTGCTCAGCTCGATACCGCTCACCGGTACGCCGCGGGCGGCCAGCGGGACGGCGATCCGGCCGGTCCCGATCGCCAGCTCCAGCACCGGGCCGCCGTCGGCCAGGTCTGCCAGGAGGTCGACGGCGGGGTTCACCACCTCTGGCGCGCTCGAGCCCTGAGGGTCGTCGTAGTCGGCGGCGACGCTCTCGGGGAACCAGCCGTCGCTCGGGTCGTCGATGGGTGTGCTGCTCGCGTCGTTGCTCGTCTCGCTCACGAGCCCGACGCTAACCCCGACGGCGGTGGCGGCTCACCCTTATTTCCGGTTGGCACCGCCGACCCGGTCACGCGGGTTGCGGCCGAACGTCCAGCAGGTCGAGCGCCTGGCGCAGCGCCGTGCTGGAGGTGTGCACCGTGTACGGGAAGTACATGACATCGACGCCGACGTCGGCGAACCGACGCTCCAGCTCCAGCCCTTTGTCGGTGCCCTTCCAGTCATCACCCTTGAAGAACACGTCGAACGGCCGACGGCGCCACGTCTCGATCTTGTCCGGCTGGGTTTCGACGAACACCTCGTCGACGAACTCGATGTGGCGCACGATCTCGGCACGCTCGATGACCGGCACCACCGGACGACGGCCCTTGGCGAGCTCCAGCATGTCGTCGTCGACGACGCCCGCGACCAGGTAGTCGCAGCGGCGCTTCGCGTGCCGGAGCACGTTCAGGTGGCCCACGTGGAAAAGGTCCCATGCGCCGGGTGCATAGCCGACCACTGTCATGCTTGAGAGGCTAGGAGGGTCGCAGGCCCTGGCGCGCCCTGAACGGCGGATGAACAAGCAGTTCACCCGTCATATCACCCACACCGGCGCCCTCCCCGTCGCCATGGCTGACCGGACAGGCCGCACGAAGGGTGACCTTCGGGTGAAAAGGCCCCGATCGGCTACTACCACGACATACACCACGGCATGCTTGGTTAGCCATGACCACGACCATTCTTGCGGTGTGCACGGGGAACATCTGCCGTTCCCCGGCCCTGGCGCGCCTGCTCACGGCGCGCACCGATGGCACCGTCGAGGTGGACAGCGCCGGCATCCGGGCGCGGGTGGGCGAGCCGATCGCACCGCGTATGGCGAGCCTGCTGCAGTCGCGCGGGCTGGACAACGGACCGTTCTCCGCCCGCCAGCTCACGCCGGCGATGATCCGCTCGGCGACCGTGATCATCACGATGTCCCGGGCCCAGCGCTCGGCAGTGGTGCGGGCGGTGCCCGATGCGGTCCGGCGCACGTTCACGCTGCTGGAGCTCGCACACGTCCTGAGCACGTCGCCCGGACCGCGTTCCGCGACCGACGACGCGACCCGATGGGCCAAGGTCCCGGAGCTGGTGAGCCTGGAACGCCTCAACCACTCGGCGTGGAACCGCGAGCTCGACATCGCGGACCCGTGGGGACGCAGCGAGAAGGCCTTCCGTCGCGCCTTCGAACGGATCGGGACCGCCACCGACACCGTGTGCGGTGTGCTCGGCACGGGTCGGCAGCCCTGGCTCCTGAGCCCGCCGACTCCCCGTAACGGCGTGCAGATCCCTCGCGCCGGCGTGCAGGTCCCCCCGCCGCGGCACTCGTCGCAACCAGGCAGACCCTGACCCACGCGGACAGCACTGCACGACAACCAGGCCACACGGACAACAGGGAGGCAGAGCGTGGAACTCGCCGAATACGCGAACGTGCTGCGACGACGCTGGGCGGTCATCGTCTGCTCGGCACTCCTGGCAGCGCTCGCCGCGTTCGGCTGGGCCTGGACGACGCCGCCGTCGTACACCGCGACGGCCAAGGTCTACGTGTCGCTGAACACTGGCGAGTCCACCAGCGACCTGCTGCAGGGCTCGACGTACGTCAAGAACCTGATCGAGTCCTACGCGGCGCTCACCGACATGCCGGTGGTGCTCGACCCCGTCGCCGACGACCTCGACCCGGACCTGACCGGTCGTGAGCTCGCCAAGGCCGTGACCGCCGACTCGCCGCTCAACACCTCGATCATCGAGATCAAGGTCGTCGACGGCGCTCCCGAGCGTGCGGCGGAGATCGCGAACGCCGTCGCGCAGCAGCTCTCGAGCACCGTCGTCGACCTGTCGCCCGCCACTCCCAGCGGTGGCCAGTCCATCGCCGTGACCGTCGTGTCGCCGGCGGAGGTTCCCCAGTTTCCGTCCGCCCCGAGGACCCGCCTCCTGACCGCGGCCGGTGGCGCCGTCGGGCTCGCGCTCAGCATCGCGATGGTTCTGCTCTGGGCCGTCCTGGACACTCGGATCCGCTCGGCCAAGGACCTAGAGATGGTCTCGGAGGGCACCGCCCTGCTCGGCTCCATCCCGGTCGTCAAGCGCAAGGTCGCCCGGGTACCAGCCACCCAGGACCCCCTGAGCACCCGTGCGGAGGCCTACCGCCGCGTCCAGACGAACCTGTCGTTCGTCGACGCGACCACGCCCGCCCGGGTCCTCGTCGTGACCTCCAGCGTCCCCGCCGAGGGCAAGTCGACCACGGCCATCAACCTCGCCTCGACCTTCGCCGAGAGCGGTAGCCGGGTCCTGCTGATCGACGGCGACATGCGGCGCCCCTCGATCGCCCCCACCCTAGGGCTGGAGGGCGCTGCCGGGCTCACGACCGCCCTGGTCGGCCGTGCCACCGTGGCGAACCTGGTGCAGCGATACGGCCCCGGACCGCTCGACGTCCTCCCGCTCGGCCCGGTTCCGCCCAACCCGCACCAGCTCATCGCCTCGGACGCCACCCGTGACCTGCTCGCCGCGGCACGTTCCTCGTACGACGTCGTCATCGTCGACGCTCCGCCGCTGCTGCCCGTCTCGGACGCCGCGGTCCTGTCGACCATGGCCGACGGCGTGGTCGTCGTCGTGGGAGCCCGGCGGGTGCGCCGACAGCAGCTCAGCCAGGCGCTCCACGCGCTCGCCGGTGTCGAGGCCCGGGTGCTCGGCGTCATCCTGACGTTCGCGCCCCGGTCCGGCCCTGGCGGTACGTACTACGGCTACCGCACGACACGACGTCGCTGGTCCGGCGTCCTCCCGGGTGGCCGCGGGCACGACCCGCTCGACCTGCCGTCGACCACCGGGGCGATCAGCGTCGTCCCTGGTTCCGGGAACGCGGTCCGGGCCGGTGTCATCCCTGGTCCCGAGGGTATCCCCGGGCTGAGCAACGGGCCTCGTCCTGGCGTCGTCCCGGCGCCCAGCATGCCCGGCCTTAGCGGCAACCCTGGTCCAGTCAGCACTCTCGGTCCGGTCAACGTTCCCGACGCGGATTCACGTACCGCGCCGGGTCCTGTGCCCCGGCCAGGCGCCGCCGTCGGCTCCGATCTCGGGCAGGTCGACGAGCGAGCCGGATGAGGTCCTGGAGCGTGCCGTCCGCGTCGACAAGGTGGTCCGCACGGCAGCATCGGAGCGCACTCGTAGCCTTACAGGCAGTCCTCAAACTCGATAGATCCCAACGGTCGTCGTTCTGCAAACCGCTACGGTAACGCCATGCCCACCGGCCCTCAGCTCGCCGCGTTTCTCGCGGCGTCCGTCGTCTTCATCGCCCTGCCCGGTCCCAGCGTGCTGTTCGCCATCGGCCGCGCACTGACGGTCGGACGCCGGGACGCACTCCTGTCAGTGACCGGCAACGCGCTCGGCCTGCTCGTCCAGGTGGCGTTCGTGGCGATCGGCCTTGGCGCGCTGGTCGAGGCGTCCGCCGCCGCCTACACCGTGCTCAAGCTCGTAGGGGCCGGTTACGTGATCTATCTCGGGATCCAGGCGATCCGCCACCGCGCCGACGCCCGGCTCTCCCTCGCCGCACCGGACGCGGCGGTCGTGGCAAGCCCGTGGCGTGCGGTCTGGGCCGGGTTCATGGTGGGCGGGACGAACCCGAAGACGATCTTGTTCTTCGCGGCGTTCCTCCCGCAGTTCATGAACGACGCCGCCCCAGCGACGCCGCAGCTGCTGTTCCTGGGGCTGCTGTTCGGCCTGCTGGCCCTCGGTCAAGACTCGGTCCTGGCGCTGGTCGCGAGCCAGGCCCGCACCTGGTTCTCCCGCAGCCCGAAGCGGCTCGACCACCTTAGCGTCACCGGCGGGGTCGCTATGGTGGGCCTGGGCACCGGGCTGGCGCTTGAGGGCACGGTGATCAAAGCCTGACAGAGCAGGTGGAGCATAGAACCCGGAGCATGTGAAGCGTAGGGATGGTGGGCCTGGACACCGGGCTGGCGCTCGAGGGCACGGTGATCAAAGCCTGACCGTGCTCAGGGCCCGGTCGGCGAGCCGCACTCACCGACCGGTTCGAGGAGCTGCTGCCCGAGCGTCTCGGCCAGCCACGACGTGTAGTCAGCCGGTGACCATCCGCAACCTGAGGTCGCGTTGAGATAGGTGTCGAGGCCGGTGAGGAGCCATGCTCGATCCACTGCCGCGCTGGGCGTCAGGTCGTGCCGGATGACTCCGTCTCGCGCGAGCCGGCCGATCAGCGTTGTCAGACCCGCGCGACGGCGGGCGTTGCCCTCGGCGGCCATCTCCTCCATCTCGGCGGTCACCTCACGCGCGACGAGGAGCTGCGGCATGCTCGCCGAGAAGAAGGCGCAGGTCCACTCCGCGAACGCCTGGAGGATCTTCCGCGGGTCGCGCTCGACCGCGATGCGCTCCCGCCACTTCGCAGCATCGGCCGACTCCTCCATCTGCTCGACGACTGCGCGTGCCACCTTCGCCTTCGAACCGAACACGGCGTAGACCGTCTGGGGCGCGACACCGGCACGGGCGGCGATCTCGGCGATGGTGGTCCCGGCGAACCCCGCGGACTCGAAGAGCTCGCGTGCGGCCGCCGTGATGTCGGCACGGGTCCGAGCCGCCTGCGCTTCCCGCAGGTTCGATCGATAACGACGTGTCGACGGTGTTCGATCTGGCAACGCGTCTCGCCTCCAGAGCTAGGTGCTTGACCGAATCCTATTGGATAGAGTTGACTAAGGTTAATTCCCCAGAGACCGGAAAGGCGGGCACATGAAGACGCCGCTCAAGGAGCCGCACCGCACAACGCCTGTTCAGGGCCGGGAGATCGGTGCCCAGATCGCCGGAGCGTTCGGGTTGGTGTTCGTGTGGATCAACTCGACGGCGCTTCCGCTCGCCGTGCGCGTGCCGCTGCTCGTCGCCGCCGGTATCGCCCTGGCCGCCATTCTGTTGCTCAGCGTTCGCAGCTATCGGCAGCAGGCGGATCGAGAGGGCAGCGCACGCGCAGGCACCGATCAGTCGACGGCGCGGGCGAGCGGTTCCCCGTTCGGGCGGAAGTACTGGCTGGTCGTCGGCATCGAAGCCATCGCTCTGTTCGGAGGGAGCCAGATCATCATCGGCCTGGGCTACCCGGAGCTCGGCATCGCCTGGGTCGCCTTCGTGGTCGGCACGCACTTCTTCCCGCTCGCACGCATCTTCCGGCTTGCCCGCTTCCACGTCCTCGGCGCCATCATCACAGCGTTCGGGATCGCCGGGTTCACGATCCGAGCGTTCGGTCACGTCGAACCGATCGCGGTGGTCAGCGGCGTGCTCAGCGGTTTGGCGCTGCTCGGATTCGGGCTGTGGGCATTCGCGCCGGCGCCAGCAGCGCCACACCCAGCACCAGAGTCGTCAGCGAGGTCTCCACGGGCGAGAACATGAGGTCCCACATCGCCTTGATGCCCAGGAACAGCACGAGCGCGGACGCGGAGCGCGCAATCGCGAGCATCCCCACCCGACTCACGAAGAGCACCGCCAGAACCACCGCGAGGGCGAACCCCGCCAGCCCGTACCAGGCCCAAAGGTCGCCGAACACGGAGTGCAGCTCGATCCCCGCACCGAAGAGATAGTTCTCGACGTACCCGTTGTTCGGGTCGTACCCGAGCCCTGCCATGCCGGACTTGGCGATCTGCAGATCGTGCATGGACAGCATGGTCCAGCCGCCGAATCCGGCCGGCTGGGCGCCCATGAGCGCCGCCGTGGCACCGAGCTCGGGCCGGCCTCCTGCGATCAGCGTGCCCGACGTATCGAGCTGCATCAGCGTGCGTTAGCAACACGGGGGTCGCCATGGTGGGCGTGGGCACCACCGGGCTGGCACTTGAGGGCGGCACCTGAGGCGGACGGCACAAGAGCGACGGTCATCGCCTCTGCACCCGTAGCCCCTGCTTCCACCTGTTCCCCTCCGGGGCAACGTAGAGGTATCGCAGCGGGCCGGAAGCGGTCCATCTGTGCACGAGCCAGGAGAGCGCGATCGCGACCGCCGCGGCGACCGGCACCGCGAGGATGCCTGCGACGCCCGGCAGGACTGTAGACCCGATCAGGGCGAACACCAGTGAAGAACCCACGATGATCACCGGCGTGTGGCCGAGGTAGACGGACAGCGTCGATGAGCCGATCCGCACCAGCCCGGCGCTCCGGGCAAGGAAGGTCCCCAGCGCGACGCCGGCGAGGATCCCGACGGCGCACAGGACGAAGTACACTCCAACGACGGACCGGAGCCCTGCCACCTCGACGACCGTCGCCATGAGCGCCCAGCCGAGCAGCAGCCCGGCCCTGACCGCCCAACGTGTGCGTGCGAAGCGGAGCAGCAGCACGCGCAGGTTCATGCCGCACACGAAGAAGATGTAGTACTTGAGCGCGCCGTTCCAACCGATGTTGCCAAGATCGAAGCCGTCGGTCAGCACGATGACCGACGGGACCGCCGCACCCAGGAGATGCCATCGCCAGTCGAGAGACCGCAGGAGGCGCGCGATGACGCAGAAGAGTGCTAGCGCCCAGATGAACCAAAGCTCGAACTGCGGACGGACCGGCGACAGGAGCAGGTCGCGCAGCATCGGGCCGAATCCGAGCGGGGTGCCGCGCAGGGCGAACCCGATCAGGTAGCACGCGGTGCCGACGCACTCCCAGATCACGAAGACCCACAGGTAGAGGCGCAGCCTCCGGTCCCACAGCGTGCGCCAGGACGACCCGGTCTCGGCCGCCGCACCGACGCGGTAGGCGAGCAGACCCGAGATCATGAAGAAGAACGGCATGCGCACCGAGGACACGTAGTCGTTGACTTGCTCCCACGCAGACACGTCGAACCAGCGCGCCGCGTGGTAGAGCACGACAAGTATGACGGCGAGGCCCCTGCCTGCGTCGATCCAGATCTCACGGCCGGGCGCGCCTGCGACGTCGGGTGTGCCGGTCACTCAGCCGCCTGCCCCACCGGCCGGATCGAGGGCGCCATCAGCGCCACGGCGAGGACGAAGACGGTCAGCGCGCTCTCCAACGGAGCGAACAGCAGATTCCAGACCGACTTCACCCCGAGAAAGAGGACCAGAGCGGAAGCGGCTCGCCCCGTGGTGAGAACTGCGGTACGCACGACGAAGAAGGCCAGCAGTACAGCGGCCAGAGCGAGTCCCGGGACACCACACCAGGCCCATAGGTCGCCGATCACCGAGTGAAGTTCGAACCCGCTGCCGAACATGTAGTTCTCGACGTACCCGTTGTTCGGCTCGTACCCGAGGGCTGCCATACCAGACTTAGCCACGAGAAGATCGGACATGGACGGGATGATCCCGCCACCGAATCCGCCCGGCGACTCGGTCATCAGGGCCGCGGTGGCGCCAATCTCCGGCCTCCCGCCGGTGATCAGGGTGCCTGACGTCGACAGCTGGAGCTCAGTACGGAGTTGTGCGCTCTCCCCGAGCGCACCCTCGAGGATCGCGGCCTGGACCGAGAGATACGTGCCGAATGCGAGCATCCCGAATAGAATCAGCGTCCGCAGGGCCGCGAGCTTGGACGACGCTGGCCTGCCCCAGAACTGCCATAGCACGAGAACCGCGACCATGAGCAGGATCGCGCTCGTGGACCGTCCGCCATTGATCGCCGAGACGCCGGCGAGGGCGAGCACGGCGACGATGTCGACCCACCTCTTGCGCCACCGTGCCGTGAGGGCGAGGACGATGACGGTGAGCGGCAGCGAGAACCCGAAGCGCCAAGGATTGTCTGCGAACGACTCACTACCCGGGTTGATGCCAAGCAGCAGCCCAACGCCGAAGGTGGCTCCCACCACCGTCACCGACGTGCGGCCGCGCGCCCACAGGGTAGCGCCGATCCCGCCCCCGAGCCCGAGCACCACGAAGACCGACTCCAGTAGGCCTGCGGTGGACACGGTCCGCGAGTCGCTGTGCCATACCGTGAGCCAGACGCTCCACGCCGCCGCTACCGCGGCCAGGGAAGTCGTCCACGCGATCCACCGGGAACTGCGCACCGAGGACGCCCACAGCGGCAGGAGCACCAGGGTAAGCACGAGCCCCGCGGTCAGGCCGAAGAACACGTTCTGGCCCAGTCCAGTGAGGACGAGGCAGAGCAGCGCCAGCCCGGTCGTGGCAACACCCCAGCCCTGCTGTCCCTCATGCGACGGCAGGACTGGGGCGACCACGGTGCGGTTCGACGTCACGGCGACAGCGGCCCCGCCCAGAGATCGTCCAGCCGGACGACGTTCTCACCGGTGGTGGCTCTGCCGGACAAGCTCAGCGAGTAGCCCACACCGCCGGCGTCCTGCAGCTCGGGGGTTGAGTCAGTGGTGGTGAGCTGCCAGTCCGCCGGCTCGGTGGAGCTCGTCTTCCACACCTTTCCCTGCAGTGTGGTCGGCGCCGAGCCCGTGATCCGCAGCCGCACGGTGAGACGTTCGTCGGCGGCAACGCTCAGTCCGGCGATGTTCTTCGCGGCTAAAGTGGTCTCGCCTGACTGGAGCGCGACAAGCTGCAACTGCACCGCCCCGGTCTCCTGGACCCAGACCTTGGCCCGATACTCGCTGGAGAATCCGCCGGCGCGTCCAACCAGAGAGACGAACGTACCGCCACCATCGGAGATCTCATCGAGCGAGAGCACGCCGGTGAGTTCGACGTCGGAGGCGGACACGTCTCGCAGCTGGGCTTTACGGTTCGAACCTGGCGCGCTCAACGTCATGGCGCCCTCACCGTCGGCGACCGAGTAGTTCGACGCCGAGTTGTAGAGCGTCCACGGACCGCCCACCGCGGCCGCTCCCCAGCCGCCCGTCACGGACCGGGAGAAGTCGTCGGCGGCGAACTCGCTGGGCGCGGAGGCCTCGACCTGGACCGTGTCCTCGGCGGTGGCGCCTTCGTCGTCGGTCACGGTGAGGGTGACGGTGTAGGTGCCGGGGGCTGCGTAGGTGTGGGTAGCCTCCTGGCCGGTGCCCGTCGTTCCGTCGCCGAAGTTCCACGCCCAGGACGCGATGGTGCCGTCCGGGTCGGCGGAACCGCTCCCGTCGGCACTGAGGTCGAAGCCGTGGATGTCCGCCGCTGCCTCGGCGACGGGCCCCTGGTTGGGGCGACCGCCGTTCGTGGCCACGGTGTAGTGGTCGAGGACCTTGGCGGTGGACAGCACCGTCGGGTAGATCGCGACGTCGTCGATCGCCCCCGTGTACCGGTCACCGCTGAGCCAGGATCGGTTGGGCCAGCCGCTCAGCGTGTCGGCGCCGATGCGCCAGTAGCCGTTGTAGGCCTGGCCCTGGGTGACGTCTGTCCGGTCGGCGACCCGGGCGCCGTCGACGAAGATCTGCATGCCACCCGACCCGAGCGTGGCGACCACGTGGTGCCAGTCGCCGTCGTCCACCCGGCCCGGCGACCGGAGCGTCTCCCGCCCGCCGTCGTACACGCCGAACGTCAGCCGCCCGCCGGAGTCGACGTAGAGCAGCCGGTCGGTGGAGCTGGAGGTTCCGGTAGCGCTGTTGTTGTTGCCGAAGCCGACGATGCGGCCGTCGCCGGTGCCCCGGATCCAGGTCTCGACGGAGAACGTGTCAGGTCCGGCGACGCGCTGAGCCGAGGCGAGCCGGCTGGACGAGGAGTTCCGGAACGTCGCGGCGGTGTTCGGGTCCCCCGTGATCGCACCGGCGGTGCCCAGCTCGACGCTCGACGGCACGGTGAGATCGTCGCCGCCCGCCCAGTCGTAGGTGCGGTTCGACCCGCCCGGCTCGCCGAGGCGCCACAGGTGCGCTGCGCCGTCCTGCACGACGGCGTCGGCGTAGTCGCTGCGGGGCGCGTCAGAGACCGTGGCGTTGACCCACTCCGACCGCTTCACGTTCCCCCACGGGTCCGTGACGGTGAGCCGGTAGCGGTGCTCCGAGCCGGGCGAGAGGCCGGTGTCCCTGGCAGTCCGCTGTACGGGCTCCCAGAACTTGGCGGCGATGGTCTCCTCGAAGACCGGCGTGGTCGCCTCGGAGTCGCGGTAGACCCGGTAGGTGAGCGCCGCGTCGTCGCGGTCCCACGTGGTGGTCAGGTTGATCCGGACAGTACCGGCCGCGACTGAGGCGACCTCCGGGTTGATCGCGGCGCCGGATTCGACCGGGCCGGACTCGTTCGGCGCGATCGCACGCTTCGCAAACCGGACCAGCCCTTGCTGTGCGACGCCGTTCACCTTCGGGAACTCACCGCCGTACAGCACGTAGTCCTCGTTGCCGGTGACCGTCCAGACGGCCTGGCTCTTGCCGGTGTAGGTCCCGACGTCCGTCTGGGGATACCACGTCATGAGGTCCGGGCGAGGCGTGCCCGGGTGGTCGGGGTATCCCCAGATGTCCTCGGTATTGGTACCGCGCACCTCGTTGGTCCAGGCGGTCGCGTGGTAATAGCTCCACGGGTCCGTCTGCGGGAACCCGCCGCTGTTGCCACAGTAGTGCTTATGGCTTGCCGTGTAGACGACATCGCCCACCGGTGCCACGTCGTACGTGTCGCCGTGGCAGTCCTCGAGCCAGATCAGCGCGCCGTCGTCCCAGCCGACCTTGAAGGTGCCCTCGGTCGTGCCGCCCTTGCCGAAGTGCCAGCCGACGCCGTACCAGCCCGCTTCGCCGTCGGTCGCGAGCCGGATGATGCTGGAGCTGTCCCCGGCGTTGCGGATCCGCGCGTTGACCGGCAGCGGGCGGCTGTCGCCGGTGGCCGCGTCGAGCCAGGCAAGGCCGTATCCGTTGGCGGTGTCGGAGTTCACGGAGGTGAACGTCCCCGAGATCATCACCGACTGCTCATCCGGCGCCACGACGATCGACTGCACCTGCCGGTCGTCGACCACCGGCTTGAAGCCGGTCAGCGCGGTACCGTTCGATGCACTCATGGCCGCCATCCGGTAGCGGGTGTGGCCGTTCACCGCGGAGAAGTAACCGCCCGCGTAGACGGTCGTGTTGGTAGCCGCGACCGCCTTCGTGTTGCCGTTCATGTTCGGCGCGAAGGAGGTGTTCAGGGTGCCGCTAGGCAGGTTGAACGCGGCGATGCGGTTGCGGGTTGCTCCGTCAACCGTCGTGAAGCCGCCCACGATGTAGAGCCGCGTCCCGTCCGGTGAGACGGCCATGTCGGTGACGAGCCCGTTCAGCGTGTGGTTGAACGTCGTGATCAGCTCGCCGGTCGTCAGGTCGTAGGCGAGCAGGTTCGTGCGGGGCACCTGGTTGGTCCCGGGGGCAGCGCCCGCCGGACGGGCGTTCTGGAACTCGCCGCCGACGTACACGGTGTCGCCGGCGATGGCCTGCTTCCACACGATGCCGTCGACCTGCACGGTCGGCAGGGCGTCGGCTGACACGCTGGCCGGGTCGGCAGTCGGCTCGGCGACCTCTGTGGCTATTTGGGCGGCCTCGGTGGCCGATGCCAACGGGGCGGCGACGAACGACGCGACCACGAGCGTGACGCTCGCGAGGACGGCGGAGACCCGCCGGCCGGGCAGAGTGCGATGGGACACGAGAACCTCACTGGGGAGACATGGACCCGCCGGACCGCTGGGCTGCCAGACGATATGGACCTGTAGAACGACCGCTCATCACGCTAATAGCGGACAGGACGGTCGGCGCGGTCAAAACGGGGTGAACTCCGGGTGATCTCTGGCGCCTCAGGCGCCGGTGAAGATCACTATCGTCTTGCCCACGCCCGCGTCGATCTCGAGCTCCACCTGGTCCTGGGACTCCGACGGGACGTTGAAGACGAACGCGCCGCGTGCCGACTCGTCTGCGGCGACCTCTGGCTCGAACGCCTTCCCACCAGGCTTGAGCAAGGGTGCGGCCGGCGTTCGGTCAGGCCCGTAGTAGGCGTTCACGACGACGGTCCGCAGGTCGAGCACCTTGCCCGTGCCGTTGGTGAGCTCCACGGTGAACCTGAGTGCCGGACCACCCACCTCACCGGGCACGTTCGCCTCGCCGGTCACCTTCTTGACGGACGGTACCGTCACGGTGACGCCGGGCTCTGGCGTCGCCTCAGCGCCGAACGGCCTGGGCTCCAGCGTCTCCCGGGGCCGCGGCGCGTCTGCTTCGTCGGTCCCGCCGCCCGCTTCCGGGTCCGCCGCGTCGCCGTCGGCAGGATCGTCGTCGGACTCGGCGTCATCCGCGCCGGGCTCGGTCGCCTCGGGGGCGCCCTCGGTACCGGTAGACACTGTCGCACCGGCCGACGGCGTAGCGCCGGCCGCCGGGTCGGCGTCAGGGCGCAGCGCCAGCACCGCCAGGACTGCGGCGACCGTCAGGACGAGCACCGCGAGGGCGATCAGAAGGCGACGCCGGGTGACGAGACTGGATGCGGGCATGATCCTGGAGCGTAATCGCGCGGCGCCGCGTAAGCCCTCTGTTCCGGCGGAGTTCACCCCTTACCGGGCGTACGGCAGCAGCACCTTGCCGAACGCCGCGAGCAGTTCGCCGCGGGACCTGGCGAGCGCCCGCCGGCCGTGCGCGTCCCGCGCGACGTCGCTCCGCACGGCCGCCACCGCGACCCCCAGCCCTCCGAGGACACCGCGCGCCAGCCCGGCCATCAGGATGCGCGCTCGTATCACGGACCGTCGGCCCCGGTGCGGCGCGGCAAGCAAGAGCGCCACCCGCGCCGACGCGTTCGCGAGCCCCGCGGTGCGCGCGATCAGGTAGGTACGGGTCAACCGGTCGGCGGGCACGACGTCGGACACCACCGCCTCGGCGCACCAGACGATGCGCCCGCCCGCCGCGGTCAGCGCGCTTGTGAAGAGCGTGTCCTCGCCGCCGGAGAGCCCGAGGGCCGGGTCGAAGGCCAGGTCCGCTCTGCGGACCACGCGCAGGTCGAGCAGGAGGTTGTTCGTCGCTGCGCTGGAGACGCCGGTCCCGGTCCGCAGACCGCTGCGATGGGCACGGTCGTAGAAGCCGCCGGCCACCACCCAGGCCTCGGGTTCCACCGCGTACCGGGAGGTCACAGGCCCTGCGACGGCAGCAGCACCCGTCGCTCGATAGGTCGCCCACAGGGCGTGCAGCCAGCCGGCGTGCGGTACCTCGTCGTCGTCCACGAACACGAGGAGGTCTTGATCGGCCGAGGCGCGCAGCGCTCGGTTGCGGGCCGCCGAGATACCGGGCTCCGGTTCGACGACGGTGGTCACGGGCCAGGTCGGGTCCCCGCCCGGCCGGGCCGGAGCCATGACGCCCGCGGCAGCCTCGGCGACCGCGGCGGCGCCCGTGCCCGCCGCGTCGTTGTCGACCACCAGCACGCTCACTGCCATCCCCTCGGCCCGGCACATCAGGTCGGCCGCCTGCTCGACGAGGACCGGCACGAGTGCCGCGATCCGCTCCGGGCGGCGGTAGGTCAGGACGGCGACAACCAACCGCTCCTGCCGAACTTCACCCACCACAATCACCCCTTCCACGGCACCACGACGCCTGATCCGGCAGTTACCGTAGCGTGGCCCGCCCCCTTGATCCTCCGGAGAGTCGAGACTCATGCAGCAGGTTCACCCGCGCGTCCTGGTCAGCGCGTACGCCTGCGGACCTGGCGACGAGCCGGAGGCCGCGGCCGGATGGGCCTTCGCCCGGGCGGCGGCCCGGTCCCACCAGGTACATGTCATCACGCGGCGACGGTTCGCCCCGGCGGTCACCGCCGCGCTCGCGAGCGACCCCGAGCTCGCGCGGCACCTCACTGTGGAGTACCTCGACCTGTCCGAGCGGTTTCTTGCCCTCAAGCGCCGCAGCATCGACGTGTACTGGTACTACGTGCTCTGGCAGCGCGTGCTGGCCCGGCGCGCCGCCGAGCTGCACGCAGCCACGCCGTTCGACGTCGGCCATCACGTGACGTTCGCCAACGACTGGCTGCCTTGCGGGCTGACCCGGGTCCGGAACCTGCCGGTCGTCTGGGGACCCGTCGGCGGAGCGACCATCGTCCCCCTGCGCCTCGTGCGCTGGCTCGGGCTGCGCGGGGCCACCACCGAGCTGCTCCGTGCGCTGATCACCGCGCCGCTGCGGGCCGTCTGGGGCGCCACCGCCGCCCGGCGCGCCTCGGTCGTCGTCGCGCAGAACGAGACGGTGGCACGGCGGTTCCGGCGGGCCCGACACGTCATCGTGGAGCCGAACGCCTCGCTCGATGACCTGTCGGAGCACGCTCTGTCGACGCGGGCCGGGGCAGCCCATGCCGACGATTCCGTGCCGCGCCCCCTGCGGGCCGTCTTCGCGGGCCGGCTCCTGGGCCTCAAGGGCGGTCGGCTCGCGATCGAGGCGCTAGCCCGCACCCCCGGCTGGGAGCTGCACGTCTACGGCGACGGATACGACCGCTCGACGCTCGTGCGGCTCGCCGAGCGGCGGGACGTGACCGGCCGCGTCGTCTTCCATGGGCATCGGCCGCGGGCCGAGGTGCTCGACGCGGTCGCCGGGTGCGATGCGATGCTGTTTCCCTCGATGCACGACCAGGCCGGCTGGGCAGCGGCGGAGGCGAGCGCGCTCGGGCGTCCCGTGATCTGCCTGCCGCTCGGCGGCGTGCCGCTCATGGCCGGGGTCAACGCGCGACTGGCCGACGTGCGGGGCGACGTCGTCGCGCACCTCGCTGACCAGCTCGCGGAGGCCGCCACCCGACCCGGCACGCCGTCGGACCGCTGGTCCATCTCCCGGCTGCCCGACGTCGTGGAGCGCCTCTACGGCACGACACGGTCAGGCAGCCCCGCGGCCGAGGCCAGCCCCGTATGACTCCCGTCCAGGTGCTGACGTCGAACCGTGAACCGCGCAGCACCACCAACCCATACATCACGATGCTCACCGCGGCGCTGCGCCGCACCCCCGCCCTCGAGGTCGTCACGTTCTCGTACCCCGCAGCTCTGTTCGGGCGCTACTCCGTGGTCCATCTCCACTGGCCGGAAACGCTCGTCGGCCTCGGAGGGCGGCGGCTCGTCGGGCGCCTGGCCCGCCTTACTCTCGCCGCGCTGTTCCTGGTGCGCCTCACGCTCGCCCGCACCACCGTGGTCCGCACCGTGCACAACGTGGAGCCTCCGGCCGACGCCGACCGGATCCAGCGGGCCCTGCTGCGCTGGTTCGACCGGCTGACCACGCACCGGATAGTGCTCAACGACCGCACGGACTGCCCCGGGCCGACGACCACGATCCCACACGGCCACTACCGCGACTGGTACACCGGCCCCCGCTCGGCGACGGTCCACGGGCGGCTCCAGTACGTCGGCCTCGTGCGGCGGTACAAGGGGGTCGAGGGGCTGGTCGAGGCGTTCCGGTCCGTCGCAGACGGCTCGCTCACGCTCGGGATCGCGGGGGCGGCCTCCACCCCCGAGCTCGCGGACACGATCACCGCACTTGCCGACGGCGACGCCCGGGTCACCCTGCGCTTCGAGTTCCTGTCCGACAACGAACTGGTCGCCGCCGTGACCGCCGCGGAGCTCGTGGTGCTGCCCTACCGATTCATGCACAACTCGGGGACCGTCCTGGCCGCGCTCTCACTGGACCGGCCGGTCCTCGTCCCGGACACATCGGTCAACGCCGACCTTGCCAAGGAGGTCGGGCCAGGCTGGATCCACACCTTCACCGGGGATCTGACGGCCGAGGCCCTCGAAGCGGCGCTACCGGCCGTGCGCGCGCCGCGCGCGCCGTCGCCGGACCTGGGCGCGCGCGAATGGGACGCTGCCGGACAGGCGCACCTGGACGTCTATCGCGCGGCACTGTCCCGAGGACCATCCCGCCCGGGTGCCGGAGCGCGCGCGTGACGCAGACCCGGACGGGTGCTCCGTGGCACTCCGTCGGGAACAGCGCGATCGTCCAGGTGATCGTGACGGGGCTGTCGGGGCTGCTCGGCATAGTGACCGCTCGCATGATCATCGAGCAGTTCGGCGTCGCCCAGTACGCCCAGTACGGACTCCTGGCGTCCCTGCCGGCACTGATCCCGTTCGCGGACCTCGGCATGGCCGCAGTGGTGGTGAACGTGCTGGCCTCCTCGGACCGGGCGAGCACCGATCCCGTGGTCCGCAGGACGCTCACCAGCGCCTTCCGGGTACTGGTCTGCTCCGGCCTCACGATCGCGGCGGTCGGCGTGCTGCTGGGCGTGCTCGGCTGGTGGCCTGTGGTCCTTGGGCCGGGGCTGCTCGAAGGCGGTGCGGTCACCGCGACGGTGTGCATAACGATCCTCGGCCTGGCGCTACCCTGCGGTGTCGGCGCGCGGATACTCGTGGGGCTCGGCCGCAACCCGCTCCAGACGGCCATCGGCGGGCTCGCAGCACCCCTGGTGATGGCGGGCGTGTTCGTCATCCTCGCAGTGGGCAACGGGTCAGGATCCTTCCTCGCCGTCGCTTCCTACGCGGCGGTGGCAATCGTGGCGGTGATCCTCCTGGTCACTGCGGCGCGCCTGGTCCGGCCACAAGTCGGCACCGCGCTTCGGGATGTGCCTCGACTACGGACGGTTCCCGGCGTCCGTGTCTTCGACATCGCCTGGCCGATGCTGGTACAGATGGTCTCGCTGCCCATCGCCATGCAGACCGGCCGAATCCTCTTGAGTCACCAAGGTACGTCGGCTGATCTCGCCCAGTACAACCTCGCCGCGCAGCTCTTCGGCATCGTCCTCGCCGCCGTGTCGACGGCGGGGCTCGCCCTCTGGCCGCATTTCGCGCGGGCCCGCAGCCAGTCAGTCAAGGCCTCACCGTTCCGCGCCTCGTTGGTCTTCGCCGCGGCGGGTGTGGGGTTGTCCCTGCTGCTCGCGGCGCTGCTTCCCGTACTGGTGCCCCTGGTGACTGGAGGAGAAATCGGCCTCACCTTGTCGTTGACAGCGGCGTTCATAGCGTTCGTGGTCGTTCAGGCAGCGAAGTACCCGATCGGCATGTATATGACCGACGCAACTGGCCTGCGAGCGCAGGTCCTCCCGATCATCCTGATGGTGCCGTTGAATCTCGGCCTGGCGTGGTGGTCTATCCCGTATCTCGGGGCGGCCGGCCCGGTGTGGGCGACGTCGGCGTCGGTGTTGGTGTGTCAGGTGATCCCGACGACGTGGTGGGTGCGCCGTCGACTGCGGGCGGACGGGATCTGACCATGACCGCCGCGGGAGGACGCCGTGCTCGTCCGAGTTGTCACGCGAGCCGTCAGGCGTGTGTGTAGCGCTGACGGGCAGCCTCGCCAGTGGTCCCGATCGCCTCACCAAGCTTGCGCCAGGACACCCTCGCCTCCCGGGCTGCCTCGACCGCGGCGGCGAGTTCCTTCTCCGCGCTATCGCGCTTGAACGCGGCGAGCTTGACCGCCATCAGTGGCGGCACCGGCGCATCGAAGTCGTCGTCCTTGGGCTCGTACCCCTCGAACTGGTCCGCCAGCGCGTCGGCGTTCGCGATCAGCGCTTCCAGGTTTCGTCGCATCAGCGCTTTCCTCCCTTGCGTCGCAGGTACTTGGCTCTCGCGGGACGCATCGCATGACCGATCGCGAGAATCCCGAACCACTCCAGGACCCCGACTTCGATCAGTGTCCCCCTATGGTCCGGTCCGATGAACATCACCATGCCGTCCTCCTGGACCACGTGCTGTGTCTCGTGGCGCAACGCGTGCAGCATGTCCTGCTCGTCCACGCCGTGCCGGAACGCAGGCTCCAGGATCACCGGTTCTTCCAGCTCGGTGACCTCGTCGACGTCGTCGTTCACTTCATCTCCGTCCAACAAGTTTACTTGTTGGCAAGATTACTTGGCAAGAGTGATCGTGGAGCGCCGGACGCAGAGCGCGGACGGTTGCGATCGTGTCCAGGAGCGCTACACGCCCAGCGCCTCCACGAGGCCCCGCGCCACCCCACGCCACGGCCCGACCCCCTCGACGAACTGCCGGCGCCCGCCCCGCAGCGCCACGGCCCGCGCGGCCCGCGGGAGGGCACGCCGCCACCGGCGCACCTCGGCCGGGCCGAGGTTCTTGCGTGCGAACAGCATCCGGTTCCGGATGTCGTACCGGTAGTAGGTCTCGCTCTTGGCCCGGCCCCGGGACTCCTGGGTCCCGCCCTCGTCATGCACCACCTGGACGTCGTCGACCACCTCGAGCCGCGCGTCGAGGGCCAGGGCGCGCCACGAGAGGTCGACGTCCTCCCAGTAGAGGAAGTAGTCCTCGTCGAACCCGCCGAGCTCGCCCCAGAGTCCTGCGCCGAGGGCCAGGCATGCCCCGCTGAGCCACGGCACGTCGTCGGGCGATCTGCGGCGGCCGCTCATGGTGCCGTCCGCGCGGTGCAGGTACGTCAGGCCCCGCGAGTAGACGCTCCCGTCGGGCCGGTGGATCCGGGGAGCGACGAGCGCCCGGTCCCGTGAACGCGCCGCCGCGGCGAGCACCCCCAGCCCCGCCGGGTCCGTCCAGGCGTCCGGGTTGAGGAACACGAGGACCCGGGAGCCGGTCGCGAGGGCGTGCGTCGCACCGAGGTTGGAACCGCCGCCGAACCCGACGTTCGTCGCGGGCGTCAGCAGCTCCCACCCGTGCTGGGTGGCCAGCCGGGCCACGGCCGCCCGCTCCCCCGGGCCGCTGAGGCTGTCCACGACCACCACCCGCACGCCGCTCTCACCGACCGTCCTCGGCAGGTTCGTCGCGAGCAGCCCGGACGAGCCGTAGTTGACGACGACCAGCGCGACGTCGTCGAGACCGCTCACAGCGTGCGTACCTCGCGGAACCACTTGACCAGCGCCAGCGCCAGGAAACCCGTCGTGCAGACGGTGATCGCCGCATACACCCACAGGAAGACCGTCGGCGCTCCGAGCAGCAGGAACGTCCAGCACAGCACCCCGTAGTCCGTCGGCAGCACCAGCACGGACCGGAGCCAGGGGAACCTGCCGTCGGTGGGCGCCAGCGACTGCACGCCGTGCGCCCGGCGGAGCTGTTCCGTGAGGATCATCGCGAAGAACAGGACGCTGCTGGTGACCGCGGACACGAGGGGGACGAGCAGCCAGGCGGGCGCCACGACGTCGTGCACGGCGAAGCCCACCGCGAGCGCGAGCGGGAGGGTGACCACCTTGACCGCGTCGACCGCATGGTCGAGCCATTCGCCGGCGGGGCTGCCGAGGCCGGTCAGGCGCGCTACCTGGCCGTCCGCCGAGTCCCAGGCGTACCCGAGGGCCAGCAGCACGGCGACGGCGGCTCCCTGGCCCCAGGAGGGTGGCAGCGCGATCAGCAGTGCGATGCCGCTGAACGTGAACAGCGCGCTCACGCCGGTGACGGCGTTCGGGCTGAGCCCCGCCCGGTAGGCGGCCGCCGCGAGGTATCTGCCGATGCGGCGGTTCACGAACCGGGAGTAGGCCGGTGCGCCGCGTGCGGCGCCCTTCTGCGCGGTGCCGAGCCGGACGAGGACCTGGCCGTACGGCTCACGGGCGGTGGCGCTCATCGGACGTCTGCCCCCTCAGGCCGCTGGGCCCACCGCTCGGCGTGCCGACGCCGTGCGAACGGCCGCGGGCCCGTCGTCGTGCGGGCGGCGAGGTCGCGGGCGAGCTGCTCGTACCCGTCGGTGACGATGTCCCAGTCGTACGTGGTGGCGCGCTCGGCGAGCGCCTTGCCCCGGTCCGCGCAGCCCGCGACGTCGTCCTCCGCCTCGGTGACCCGCGCGTCGACGTCGGCCGGCGTGCGGAAGTATCGCCCGGCATCCCCGAGGACCTCGCGGTTGAATGCGACGTCGTACGCGGCGGTCGCGGTGCCGCCCCCGATCGCCCGGAGCAGCGACGGGTTGGTGCCGCCGACGGAGTGTCCGTGCAGGTAGGTGAGCGCACCGGCGTACAGCTGGTCCAGCAGCTCCTGGTCCCAGACGCCGCCCAGCAGCCGCACCCGGCGGTCGCCCGCCGCGAGCGCGGAGATCCGTTCGGTGTACTCGTGCGCGTAGGGCGCTGAGCCGACGACGACGAGCGGGCGGACCGCGTCGCTGGCGACGTACCCCTCGACGATGACGTCGACGTGGTTCTCCGGCTCGAAGCGCGCGACCACGAGGTGGTAGCCGTCGGGGACCAGGCCGAGCTCGGCGAGGCGCTCGTGTCCGACGCCGGTCAGGTCGGGCGCGCCGTACGTGATGAGGTGACTGTCCGCGTCGTACTCGTCGCGGTAGTAGTCGGCGATGCCCTGGGCGTCGGCGATGAGGGCGTCGGAGAGCCGCACGGCCGCCGTCTCGGCGGCCCGGTAGTACCGCTGGCCGCCGGGGCCCCACTTGGCGCGCCGCCATTCCAGGCCGTCGACGTGCGTGGCGACGGGGATGCGCGCGGTGCGCAGCACGGGCAGCAGCGGTGCGTTGGCGGCGTTGAACACGAACGCCACGTCGGTGCGCTGCGTCGCGAGGTGGGCCACCGAGAGCGCGGTGTGGCTCAGCGTCTCCAGGGAGCGGCGACGCATCGCAGGCAGCGTGACGAGCTCCATGCCCAGGTGACGCTCGAGGGGCGGGGCAGCGGTGTCGCGCTCGGCGACGGGGCCGCGGCGGCAGTAGGTGCGGACCCGGTGTCCGCGCGCGGCGAGCCGGGACCCGATCTCCTCGACGGCAGTCTCGAAGCCCCCGTAGCGAGCGGGGACACCACGGGTGCCGACCATCGCGACGTGCAGGGTTTTCGGAGGCATGCGGGGAGCGTAAGTCGCCCTAGACGGGTGGAGCACGCTCGCGGGTGGGTGAACATGGCATTTCACCCATCTCGCCTAGGTTTCACCCTCCCTGGGTGAATTGGCCGTAGGCCCGCGACTTTAACCTGCGGCGCCGTCCGGCATCGTGCGGACGACGCGGCGCCGGCTCACCAGGAGCCGCCCCAGCTGCGCCCGGTAGCGCTGCGCCCCGAACCGCACTCCGGCGTCCTGGCGCCCCGCGTCGGCGAGGGCAGCGGCGCGCGCCGGGTCGTCGAGGAGCTCTGCGACCGCCTCGGCCAGTGCCGCGGGGTCGTCGGGCGGCACGAGCAGGCCTGTCTCGCCGTCGCGGACGATCTCCGCGAGCCCCTGCGTCCGGCTCGCGACCACGGGGCGCCCGGCGAGCATCGCCTGGACCGCCACGTTCCCGAACGGCTCCACCCGTGACGGCACGACGACGACGTCGCCGCGCGCGAACCACGCCCACGGGTCCGCGTACCCCACGAGCTCGACCGCCCCGGCCAGGTCGTCCTCGTCGGCTCGGGCCCGGAGCTGGTCCTCGAACCACTCGTAACCGGCGAACACCGACCCGCACAACGTCAGCCGCACGTCCCGGCCGTCCCGGCGCAGGCGTGCCACGGCCTCGAGCGCGACGTCGGAGCCCTTGCGCGGCGAGAGGCGCCCGACCAGGACGACGCGCGCCGAACCGGACGCCGGCCCCGCACCGCGGTCGGCCACCGGAGACGGAGCCGCGCCACCCGCGCCGTCGTCGGAGTCCTCGAACACCGGCGGACCTGGCACACCGTTGTAGACGACCCCCGTCCGATGGCCGAGCACCGGGACCGCCGACACGACGACGTCGCGCGCCGCCGCCGAGTTCACCACGACGTCGCGCGCGAGCAGCAGCGGAGCGGCCAGGCCGACCCGGACCACCCAGCGCGCGTCCGCCTCCGCCTCGTGCACGTGGCACACGGGCGCCACTCCCGCGAGACGGGACGCGACCAGCCACGCGGGGATCGTGAGGGTGTTGACCAGGACCGCGTCCGGTCGCAGACGCCGGATCAGCCGCTTCATCGGGGCGAGGGCACGCAGGGTGCGGATCCCGAGGGCGGCGATGCCGCGCGGGGTCAGGTGCGCCTTGCGCAGCACCGGCACGTCGAGCGTCTCCACCCGTGCGCCGACGGCGCGCATCCGCTCGGCAAGCGGCCCGTCACCCGGCAGCACCACGACGACGTCCGCGCCCGCGTCGAGACAGCCGACCGCGGTCTCGACCAGCTGAAGGTCGGAGCCGTAGAGGTCCACGGAGGCGTGCGCGAGCAGAACCGTTGTCATGAGCGCCAACTGTGCCAGTCGCGCAACTACGCAGGAGGTCTCGGATCGGGTGAACTCCGGCCGGACACATCGCCGGGTGAATTCTCCACTCTTCTCCCGTTATCGCCCGTCCGAGAGGTGAAATTTAGGAGTTAGCGGGTGACTTATGCGGGTTCACGCCGCGTTGTCCCCGACTTCGCCGTACGTTGTCTCCAGCCACCGGCGCCACGCTGCCCGGACGGCACCACATCTGACCCACACGACGCCATGGGCGCCGCGCGAAGCATGCGTCCGGGCACCAGCCACGCCAGCAGGAACCGAAGGGATCGAGCGTGACCACACACTCGGTTGACGGTGAGCCGCCGCTTCTCTTTCCGGTGCGCGACGGCTTCCCGATGAACCATGGTGCGTCGACCGCCACGGAGGACGCCGGCGTCCGCCCGCTCCGCGTCGTCTCCGCACCGCGGGCCCGCACCGGATGGCAGGCCGGGTACCGGACGCGGCTCCGGCTGACGGACGCCACGGTGATCGGGGCGACCCTGATCACGGCCTACGGTCTGCAGCTCATGCTCGACGCTCCCTCGCGCTGGTCCGGCACCGAGCTGATGATGCATACGGGCCCCGGCCTGCTGCTCGCGATCGTCTGGCTCGCGGCGCTGAACACGAACCGCGCCTACGACGTGCGTTTCTTCGGCCGCGGCATGTCCGAGTACCAGCGGGTCCTCGACGCCACCTGGAAGTCGTTCAGCGTGATCGTCCTGCTCGCCTGGGTCACCGCCTACGCCGAGGCGCGCACCCTGCTGCTGGTCGCCGCTCCGCTCGGGATGGTCGGCCTCGTGGCGTCACGCTACGCCTGGCGGCAGCATCTGCTGCGCCAGCGCCGGCGCGGCGAGGGTGGCCTGACCATCGTCCTGGCGATCGGTGGGCGCGAGCAGGCCGCACGGCTGATCCGGCTGCTGAACGGCGCGCCCGAGCAGGAGTTCGTCGTGGTCGGCGTGTGCGTCCCGACCAGCGGCGTCCGGCCCGGCGAGAAGCTGAGCGGCGTTCCCGTCCTCGGCGACCTCGACCACGTCGGGCAGACGGCGCACGAGGTGGGCGCGGGCGCCGTCGCGGTGTGCAGCTCGCACGAGGTCACCGCCGACGTCGTGCGACGGCTGGGCTGGGAGCTCGAGCGGTACGGCGTCGACCTGATGCTCACCGCCGAGCTCGCCGACGTCGCGGTCCCCCGGATCACCGTGTCCCCAGCCCCGGGGATGTCGCTGCTGCACGTGGACACGCCCCGGTTCGAGGGCCCGAAGTTCTCCGTGAAACAGGTCATGGACTGGGGCCTGACCGCCCTGCTGACGATCCTGGTCTCGCCGGTCCTGCTGGTCATCACGCTGGCGGTGGCGCTGACCAGCAGGGGTCCGGTGTTCTACCTGTCGCACCGTGTCGGCCGGGGCGGGCGCACCTTCCCGATGGTCAAGTTCCGCACCATGTACGTCGGTGCGGACCGCGACGTCGTGTCGCTGGCCGCCACGAACGAGGCGGCCGGCCCGCTGTTCAAGATGCGCGCCGACCCACGGATCACGCGGGTCGGGCGCGTCCTGCGCCGGTACTCGCTCGACGAGCTACCGCAGCTCTTCAACGTGCTGTGCGGGCACATGAGCCTCGTCGGCCCGCGCCCACCGCTGCCCCACGAGGTCGCGGCCTACGAGGAGCGGATGCGCCGCAGGCTGCTGGTCAAGCCCGGTATGACGGGGCTGTGGCAGGTCACGGGACGGTCGGACCTGTCCTGGGAGGAGTCGGTGCGCCTCGACGTCTACTACGCCGAGAACTGGACGCCGTTCCTCGACCTGCTGATCCTGGCCCAGACGGCCCGCGCGGTCGTCTCGGGCCGCGGCGCCTACTGAGCTCCGTCAGCCTCGCGTCAGCCGCATCGGGGTGTGCGGGATCCCGTCCTCGAGGAACTCGTCGCCGTCCGGCTCGAACCCGTGCTTGCCGTACCAGCGCGTCAGCGGGGACTGAGCGTCCAGCACGACGTCGCGGTCGTCGCCGGCGTCCTCGATGTACCTCAGCGCCGCACGCATGAGCTCGTCGGAGTGCCCCTTGCCTCGGGCGCCCTTGACCAGCGCCACGCGGCCGATGCGCCAGACCCCGCCGTCGTCGAGGACGCGGGCGGTGCCGAGCACGCGGGTGCCGCCGTCGGACACGGAGTCGGGCGCGGCCTCGCCGAGACCGACGACCTGCACGGTCGTCGGCTCGAGGTCGCGCCCGTCCAGGTCGTCGTACGGGCAGTCCTGCTCGACGACGAACACGTCCTGGCGCAGCTTCCAGACCCCATAGGCGATGGCGACATCGAGCTGGGCGAGCGGGGCGGTGATGATCTGCACGGGGACGATGCTCTCATCCAACCGGCAGGTGCCGCTTCCACCAGTCCAAGATCAGCTCGAAGCGCTGCTGCCGGTGCCGCGGGCGGCCGGAGCGGGACAGCTCGTGGTTCTCGCCGGGGAAGACCACCAGCTCCGTCTCCACGCCGTGCCGCTTGAGCGTCGAGTAGTAGCGCTCCGCCTGGGACAGCGGGCAGCGCAGGTCGAGCTCCGAGTGGATGACGAGCGTGGGCGTGCGCACCTGCTCCGCGACGGCCTGCGGCGACTGCGCGGCCACCTGCTCCGGGTTCTCGCCCACGTACTCGAGGCCGAAGAACGAGCCGATGTCGCTGGTCCCGAAGAACACCTCGGGGTCGAGGAAACCGCGCTCCACGATCGCGCCGGCGAACCGGTGGTCGTGCGCGATGGTCCACGCCGTGAGGTACCCGCCGTACGAACCGCCGAGCACGCCCACGCGGGACCCGTCCAGGCGCCCGTCGGCGGCCACTGCGCCGTCCAGGAAGTCCAGCACGTCGTGCAGGTCCACGGTGCCCATCGCCTGCCGGATCGCTCTGCCGTGGGCCTGCCCGTAGCCCGCGGAGCCGCGCGGGTTGCAGTACACGACGGCGTACCCGGCGTCGACAAGCACCTGCGTCTCGTCGAACAGGTCGACGCCGTAGGAGCCGTAGGGGCCGCCGTGGATCATCAGCAGCGTCGGGTGGTTGCCGGTTCCTTCCGGGACGGCGAGCCAACCGTGCACCGGGTGTCCGTCGCGCCCCGTGACGGTCAGCTCCTTCGGGGTCACGAGGCCGGTGGCGCGCAGCGGCGCGGAGAAGTCGGTCCGACGCCGGAGCTCCCCACCTCCCGCCAGGTCGACGACACCCAGGTCGCCGTAGCTCTCGGGGTCCGCGTACGCGACGGCGAGGGTCCCGCCGCCGAAGCCGATCTCCGAGACGACGACATCACCGCTGGTCAGCTGGGTTGTGGCGCCGTCGTCGGCGACCCGGAGGACCTGCTGGGTGCCGCGGCTCGCGAGGGTGAGCAGCACTCCGCCGTCCGCCAGCGGCAGCGGCTCCCCGCCGATCTCCTGCGTCTCCGGGTCGGTGAGGCGACGCGGCCCGGGGTCGGCCCACGCGGACAGCACGTACAACGCGGCGTTGCGGGCCACGAAGTCCTTGCCCTCCGCACCGAGGTCCTGCGCGACGACGTACAGCTCGCCGCCGGGGCCGAACGCGATCGCCTGCGGGGCGAGCGTGCCGAGGTCGACGTCGGAGCCACCGCCGGCCGGTGCGGCGAGCGGCAGCACGCGCACGATGCCGCGAGCCACCTGCCCCGGACCTTGCTCGCGCTCGGCGATGACACCGATCGAGGCTCCGTCGGGTGTGAACGCGATCCCGCTGTGGTCGACGTCGTCGGTGGTCACCCGCCGCGGCTCCGGCACAGTGGGGCGCGGCTCGGCCTCCCCCTGTGCGGTCGGTGCGGGCTGCACCACCGGCTCGGCGGCGACGTCGGGCACGTCCACGACGAACACGTGCTGCGGGCGGTCCCGGTGATAGCCGACGCCGTTGCGCGTCCAGCTCCACTCCGTGATGCGGCGCGGCGGCTCGGCGCCGGGCGCTATGCCCTCGACCGAGCCGTACCGGCCCGGCTCGGGTTCGCGGCTCAGGAAGGCGAGGCGCTTGCCGTCCGGCGACCAGCGGAAGTCGCTCACGCCCAGCGTGCGGTCGGTGACCTGGACGGCCTCGCCGCCATCGGTCGGGAGCACCCAGAGCTGCGGCGCGGCCTGGGGCTGTGCGCGCAGGAAGGCGACCCGGGCGCCGTCGGGCGACATGCGCGGGGCCGTGTCACGGAAGCCGCGGGTGAGGCGACGCGACAGATCGTCGGTCGAGCTTGCCGAGCCCCCGCCCGCCGATCCCAGCGGCACCCGCCAGAGCTGCCCCACGGTGGCGTCGGCGTCGAGGTCGGGGCGGGTCACCGACACGACGGCCCAGGTGCCGTCCGGATGGACGGTGGGCCGCGAGACGGTACGGATCAGAGGAAGGTCAGTGGCCTGCATGACCTGGACATTACCCTTACCGACATGTCCGAAACACAGCAGACAGACGCCCCCACGAGCGCTCACGAGGCCTGGGGCGAGCCACGCACCCGCGAGCTGACCTGGTACGACCCGATGCAGCTCGCAGCACAGGCGCCGCTGACGTCCGGCGTCGAGTTCCTGCGCCGGATGCGGGACGGCGTCATCCCGCCGCCGCCCATCGCCGCGCACTTCGGCCTCGACATCGACGTCGTGGAGGAGGGGCTGGTCACGTTCAGGTGCTCGCCCGACGAGTCCGGCTACAACCCGATCGGCACGATCCATGGCGGCGTGCTCTGCACGCTCCTGGACACGGTGTGCGGCTGCGCCATGCAGTCGGTGCTGCCCCAGGGCAAGGGCTACACGTCGGTGGAGATCAAGGTCAGCTACGTCAAGGCAGCGCGTCGGGGCGGTGGTCCGCTCACCGCGGAGGGCACGGTGGTCAAGGCGGGCTCGCGCGTCGGCTTCACCGAGGGCGTCGTGCGGGACGCGACGGGCGCGGTCGTAGCGACGGCGTCGAGCACGCTGCTGGTGTTCGACCTCCCGGTGGCGTGAGCCTGGCGGTTCGCACGCGAAGGTCCGCTTCGAGAATGTGATCAGGCACGGTTTCGGGTATGAAACCGTGCCTGATCACATTCTGGAGGCGGACCTTGCCCGCTGCGTCAGGTGATGAGGAGGCCGATTACCCAGACGCCCGACGCCAGGAGCGCGCCGACCAGCTGCACGCCGATGGTGATCAGAGTGGCCTGGACGGCAGTCTTGGTGGACCGCCAAGCCGCCGGCACATCCTTGTGCCGGGCCCACTCGAGCAGGAAGATCGCGCCGACGAAGAAGAGGAACAGGCCGATCACCGGCACCACGAAGAAGCCGATGATGCCGGCGACGCCACCCACGGCGAGGGTCAGCCAGGGCACCTTGGCCTTGCGCATGTGCTTGCCCGCGATCACCCACTGGGCTATTTCCGCGATGACGATGACGACCGCCGCGATGCTGAACACGACCCACGCCTCGACGCCGCCGGTCATGATCGCCCACACGAGGATGCCGCCCAGCACGAGGACAGCGCCCGGCAACACCTGGACGACGATGCCGATCAGGCCCACCAGGATGGCCACGCCGACGAGTACTTCTCCGAGAACGCTCACGGCCGCACCCTAGCGGTCGGGCGATCAGTTCCAGAACACCGCGACCAGGATGTTTACCAAGGTGAGGCCGAGCACGGAGCCCTTGAGGCCCGGTGAGACGTCCTCGCCCTTGCGGACGGCGAGCACGGCCAGCACGGCGACGGCGAGCGCGACGACCAGCTTCACGCCGATCTTCGCCATGTCCAGCTCACCACCGCCGAAGGGCCCGGCCATCTCCGCGATGCCGACCATGATGATCCCGGCGGCGGCGGCACCCATGGCGCCGTGCGAGACACCCTTGTAGAGCGCCTTGGTGCGCAGCGACGCGATCGAACCGCCGAACACGAGAGCCCAGCTCGCGAAGTGCAGGAACACGAAGACGTTGTAGAGGAACTCCATGGCCGTCAGCCTATCCGCGGCGGACACCGTCAAGGCACGTCATGGTCCACGAGGCACGCCCTGATCCACCGATCCAGGCGAGTTCCGCAGAAGATGGCGTGGCACGCGGACGATGGCGTGGCCGGCAACGCACGAACCGGACATGCATAGGCAGCGTCGATGCGAGCGATAGGCATCCACTATGTGGACGTGGCCTTCCGCCCGTCACCAACCGGGGTTAACGTCTTCGCCATGACCAAGGCAGCGCGCATCTTCCTCGTGACGACTCGTCACGAGATGCCCATGTGTGCCATGCCGACCGGTGCCTGCGACTGCTGTCGCAGCTGTCAGCTCTGACGCGCTCCCTCGCCCCTGCACGCTCGTCCCCGCAAGGTCGCCACCCGCCGTCGAACCGCAGCACCGAGTCCCTGGTCATCCCCGGGAATCGGCTACCTGTGCCCGCCCGACGCGCACCACTCCCCCAGCTCAAGCTCCACGCCCGCGCGCCCCGCACGAACAGGACCCCACACATGGTCAACACCGCCCCTGCCCCGACCAAGACCGCGAAGCGTCCTGCCCGCCCGAACGGCCAGTGGAAGGTCGACGGCCCCGCTCCGCTCAACCACAACGAGGAGTTCAAGGCGGAGTCCGACCCCCTGGAGGTCCGCGACCGCATCGAGCGGATCTACGCCAAGGAGGGTTTCGACTCCATCCCCGGCGACGATCTGCACGGGCGTTTCCGCTGGTGGGGCCTGTACACGCAGCGCAAGCCCGGGATCGACGGCGGTAAGACCGCCACGCTCGAACCGCACGAGCTCGAGGACAAGTACTTCATGCTGCGCGTGCGGATCGACGGCGGGGCGCTGAGCACCGAGCAGCTGCGGGTCATCGCGGGCATCAGCACCGAGTTCGGCCGCGGCTCCGCGGACATCACCGACCGTCAGAACATCCAGCTCCACTGGATCGAGGTCGAGGCGATGCCGGAGATCTGGCGGCGCCTCGAAGCCGTGGGGCTGAGCACCACCGAGGCCTGCGGCGACGTACCGCGCGTCATCCTCGGCAGCCCGGTCGCGGGGGTCGCGAAGGACGAGCTCATCGACCCGACGCCGGTGATCGAGGAGATCCAGAAGCGCTTCATCGGGGACCCCGCGCTCGCGAACCTCCCCCGCAAGTTCAAGACGGCGATCACCGGCCACCCGAGCCTCGACGTCGTGCACGAGATCAACGACGTGTCGTTCGTCGGCGTCGAGCACCCCGAGCGCGGCATCGGCTACGACGTGTGGGTCGGCGGCGCCCTGGCGACGACGCCGCGCTTCGCGGAGCGCCTCGGCGCGTTCGTGTCGGCCGAGGAGGCGCCGGAGGTCTGGCACGGCGTCGTCCGCATCTTCCGCGACTACGGCTACCGCCGGCTGCGCAACAAGGCCCGCCTGAAGTTCCTGCTCGCCGACTGGGGCGTCGAGAAGTTTCGCGACGTCCTCGAGACGGAGTACCTGGGCTACCGGATGACCGACGGCGACGCCCCGCCCAGCCCCGCCGAGCTGGGCCTGGCCGAGCGCGGCGACCACGTCGGGGTCCACGAGCAGCACGATGGCCGGTTCTACGTCGGCGCAGCGCCCACGGTCGGCCGGGTCGCCGGCGAGAACCTGGCACGGCTCGCCGACGTCGCCGAGGCGCACGGCAGCCGCCGGGTCCGGCTGACGCCGCTGCAGAAGGTGCTGGTCCTCGACGTCGCGGAGGACCAGGTCGAGCCGCTGATCGCCGGCCTGGACGAGCTGGGCCTGCACGCCCGGCCGAGCCTGTTCCGCCGGAACACGATCGCCTGCACGGGGATCGAGTACTGCAAGCTCGCGATCGTCGAGACCAAGGCCACGTCGGCCGAGGCGATCACGCAGCTCGAGGAGCGGCTCGGGGACCTCAAGGACCTCAAGCCGCTGACCCTGCACGTCAACGGCTGCCCCAACTCCTGCGCTCGGATCCAGACGGCGGACATCGGCCTCAAGGGTCAGCTCGTGATGGACGACGACGGCAACCAGGTACCCGGCTTTCAGGTGCACCTCGGTGGCGGGCTCGCCTCGGTGGAGCGGGACGACGCCGGTCTGGGCCGCACCGTGCGTGGCCTCAAGGTGACGGCCGACGGGATCGGCGACTACGTGGAGCGCGTGGTGCGCCGCTACGACGCCGACCACGACGGCGACGAGACGTTCGCGCAGTGGGCGCACCGCACCGACGAGGAGGCCTTGCGATGACCACGGTGGAAGCAGCTCCGACGTCCTCTCTGTCGCTCTCCGGGCACGACGCCGTGGCGAACCCGCGGCTCGCGCGCGTGCGCGCTCGCGCCGCCGCCCGCGAGAGCATCCGTGCGGTCCGGCCGACCGCCCGGGCCAGGCGCCGCCGTCGGACCCCCGAGGAGCTGCGGGCCGTGGTGGAGCGCGGTCAGGCCCAGCTGAACGCGAGCGAGGGCACGCCAGAGGCCGACGCCCAGGCGGTCATCGCGTGGGCGGTCCGGGAGTTCGGGCCGTACATGGCGGTGGCCTCCTCGATGCAGGACACCGTGCTGTCGCACCTCGTGGCGGAGCAGTTCCCGTTCGTGGACGTGCTGTTCGGCGACACGGGCTACCACTTCGCCGAGACGCTGGGCACGCGCGGCGCCGTCGAGATCGAGCTCGACGTCAACGTCGTGGACGTGCGCCCCGAGCTGACGGTGGCCGAGCAGGACGCAAGGTACGGGCCACGCCTGCACGACCGCGACCCCGAGGCCTGCTGCGCCATGCGCAAGGTGGCGCCGATGAAGAAGGCGCTGGAGAACTACGAGGCGTGGGCCACCGGCGTGCGCCGCAGCGAGACGGCCGCTCGCGCCAACGCGCCGCTGGTGAGCTGGGACGAGCGCAACGGTGTCGTGAAGATCAACCCGATCGCCGCGTGGACCGACGACCAGGTCGCGGACTACGCGAGCCGGCACGGCCTCGTCGTGAACCCGCTGCTCGCCGACGGCTACCCGTCGGTCGGCTGCGAGCCCTGCACCGCTCGGCCGCTGCCGGGCGAGGACGCGCGCTCGGGCCGCTGGGCGGGGCGCGACAAGGACGAGTGCGGTCTCCATGTCTGAGGCCGTGCAGACCGTCCGCCGGACCGGCAAGGTCCGCCTCGAGCATGCGATCGCGCATGGTTTGCGGCTCGAAAGCATGCGCAATCGCATGCTGGAGGCGGACCTTTTCCGGACCGCTCACGGGAGGCCACGATCATGAGCCACGACGTCTATCCGCTCGGACTGAAGGTCGCGGGGCGGCTCGTCGTCGTGGTCGGCGGCGGGCCCGTCGCCGCGCGCCGCGTCCGCTCGCTCGTCGAGGCTGGCGCGCGCGTCCGCCTCGTCGCGCCGCACTCCGTGCTCGCCGAGTCCGGTCTGCCCGTGGCGTCCGAGACCCCCGAGCCGACCGACGGCCCCGGTCCGGCCGAGATCGAGTGGGTCCACCGCGACTACCGCACGGGCGACCTCGACGGTGCCTGGCTCGTGCACACGGCCACGGGTTCGGCGGTGGTCGACCGCCAGGTGTCCGACGACGCCGAGCACGCCCGGGTCTTCTGCGTCACCGCCGGCGACGCCTCGGTGGGCAGCGCGTGGGTTCCCGCGGTTGCCCGCACCACCCTGACCGACGACGCCGAGGTGACCGTCTCGGTGACCGCCGGCCGGGACCCGCGGCGTGCGCAGGCGATCCGCGATGCGGTGGCGGCCCAGCTCCAGTCGGGCAGGCTGCCGCTGCGCCGCCACCGGCCCAAGCTGCCGACGCAGGTCGAGCCCACCCCGCTGGTCGAGCCTGTCGAGACCCCCGTCGCACTCGGTCGCGTCTGGCTCGTCGGCGGCGGCCCCGGCGACACGGGCCTCATCACGGCGCGCGGCCGCTCGGTCCTCGCTCAGGCCGACGTCGTGATCGTCGACCGGCTCGGTCCGCGCGCCCTGCTGGACGAGCTCTCCCCCGACGTCGAGATCGTCGACGTCGGCAAGACCAGCGGCAACCACCCGGTACCGCAGCACGAGATCAACGCCCTGCTGATCCAGCACGCCCAGGCGGGGAGCGACGTCGTCCGCCTCAAGGGCGGGGACCCGTACGTGCTGGGCCGCGGCGGCGAGGAGCTCTCGGCCTGCCGAGCCGCCGGCATCGAGGTCGAGGTCGTGCCCGGCGTGACGTCGGCGGTGTCGGTGCCGGCGGCGGCGGGCATCCCGGTCACCCACCGCGGCGTCGCGCGCGGGTTCAGCGTCCTGACCGGGCACGACGGCGCCGCCGAGGTACCCGGCGGTGCCGACCACACGCTCGTGCTGCTCATGGGCGTCACCCGCCTGGCCGACACGGCCGAGGCGCTCGTCACCGCTGACCGTCCCGCCGACACCCCGGCCGCGGTGATCGAGGACGGCTACGGGCCCGGGCAGCGCGTCACCGTCGGCACGCTGGCGACCATCGCGGACCGCGCGGCCGAGGTCGGCGTCAAGCCGCCCGCGGTGATCGTGGTCGGCGCGGTGGTCCGCCTCTCCCCGGCCTGGCCCCACCAAGCTCGTTGAGTGCTGGGTATCTGTTGGCGCGAAGGCCATCAACCCGACAGATGCCCAGCACTCAACGGATTTTCCTGCGGGTGAATTCAACTCGCTAATGCAGGAAAAGCCCCTGTTCCCCTATCGCCATAGGTCGAGTTCCGGTATGCATGCAAAGGCCGCCACATTCCCGCGGCCTTCTGCTCTGCCGTAACGCCATCAATGTTGACGGCCTGATCTGGGAGAACGCATGAGAACACAGACACGACGTGCGCTTCGGTGCACGGTGGCCGCGATGCCTGTCGTCGCGCTCACCGTGGCCGGGCTCGCCGCGACCGGAGGGGCGACGACGGCGTCGGCCACCGGGAGCGGTGCGCCGGCCGTCGAGAGGTCCGAGCACTACATCAACTATGCCGATGTCGCGGCCCAGCCCGAGATCGGCGACGACGTCGAGATCACCGCCGACGGCCGCACCATCGTCCACAAGGCAGAGGGCAAGAGCGGCGTCGGCGTCGACTCCTCCGTCCAGACCGCGTCGGACGAGCTCGCCAAGAAGTTCTCCAACGGCAACCCGGCGGCGGCGGAGCAGCTCGCCGAGCTGGAGAGCCAGGCCATCCGCACGGGCAGGAGCCCAAAGGAGATCAAGGAGTCTCGCTACAAGAGCGCGCCCCGGACCCAGGAGGCTCGCCTCCTGACCATCCTCGTCGAGTTCGACGAGAACGCGAACGACGACTTCACCGACCAGATGGTGCCCACCTTCTGGGGCTCGTCGGAATGCATGCCGGGTAACGTCCAGAACGGGCCGCTGCACAACAACATCCCGAACCCCGCAGAAGCATCGCAGCCCGACAACAACACGATGTGGGTCGAGGACTTCTCGTCGGAGCACTTCGACAAGATGCTCTTCACGGACGAAGGCATCACCGAACGGGTGCGCCCCGACCTCACCGGACCTGACGGCCGGCCGGGCATCGACATCTCCGGCTACACGATGAAGAACATGTACGAGGAGATGTCGCGCAACGCCTACACCGTCTCGGGTGAGGCCACACCGTGGGTCAAGGTGCCGCACTCCGAGGCCTGGTACGGCGCGCAGCGCTGCTTCCTCAACGACGAGGGCGAGTGGGAGGCCGGTGCCTACCAGACCATGAACGGCCACCCGGACAACCCGAGCGGTCCCGGGCAGCTGCCGATCGACGCCGTGGCGAAGCTCGCCGCGATGCAGCCCGACTTCCCGTGGGCCGACTACGACATCGAGGACCAGGCCGACCGGGACGGGGACGGCAACGTCCACGAGCCGGACGGCGTGATCGACCACGTGGTCCTCGTCCACGCGGGCAAGGACAAGTCCGGTGGTGGCGGCGAGCAGGGCACGTACGCCATCTGGGCCCACTCGTCGAACGTCCCCGGTGGCGCGCCCATCCCGGGCACCGACCTGAGGCTGTCCAACTACATCGTGCAGCCGGAGGACTCCGGCGTGGGTGTCTTCGCCCACGAGTACGGCCACGACCTCGGCCTGCCCGACCTGTACGACACCGCCAGCGGCGGCGACTCCGACGTGGACTTCTGGGACCTGATGAGCTCCGGGTCGCACTCCGGCCCGATCTTCCAGTCGATGCCCACGCACATGGGCATCTGGGACAAGTGGGTGCTCGGCTGGGTGGACCCGGTCGAGGTGAACCCGGGCGACGACAAGCTGGCCGTCAAGGTAGGCCAGGCCTCGCGCCCGCTCCGGGGCACCCAGGACGGCGTCAAGATCAACCTGCCGGACAAGCGCATCGAGCTCGGCGTGCCCCACAGCGGTGAGGCCATGTGGTACACCGGATCGGACCAGAGCTGGGCCGACGTCCGGCTGAACCGCACGCTCGACGTCCCCGCCGACGCCACGTTCTCGTTCTGGGCCGACTACAGCATCGAGGCCGACTGGGACTACGGGTTCGTCGAGGTCTCCACCGACGGTGGCGCCACCTGGGACGAGCAGAAGGTCCTGGACGACGCCGGCGCCGAGGTCACCACACCGGACGGGTATGCCGACCCGAACGGCCGCATGGCCGACTACGGCACCAAGAAGTACGGCCTCACCGGCACCACCGAGGGCTGGGCCCACCTGAACGTGGACCTGTCCGCGTTCGCCGGGCAGACCGTCCAGGTACGCCTGCGCTACGCCACGGACGCGGCGTTCGAGGACCGTGGCTGGTTCTCCGACGACTTCGAGCTCACGAGCGGGAGCGAGGTCGTGTGGAGCGACGACGTGGAGTCGGGTACGGCGGGCTGGACGCCCGAGGTCTCGACCTTCACGGACACCACGGGCAACGGCTGGCACATCTACTCGGGCTCGTCCGTCCAGGAGCACTTCTACCTGGTCGAGTGGCGCAACCTCGACGGGTTCGACGAGGGTCTGAAGTACGCGTACGACACCACGTACGCGGCTCCGCAGACTGACGCGTGGAAGGTGGAGAAGCTCGCCTACAACGCGCCGGGCATGCTCGTCTGGTACCGGGACACGACCTTCGGCCGCCAGAACCACGTCCTGAACAACCTCTCCGAGCTGCCGAGCACCGGAGCGAAGGGCGGCCTGCTGCTGGTGGACAGCCACTTCGACCCGCTGCGGCGCGACGACTCGGCAACGCCGGACACCTCGGCACTGAAGAACCTTCCGTCCCGTCCGCAGTCCTCGAACGTGGCGTTCGGCCTCCAGCCGACGTACCCGTTCACCGAGTGCGTCACGGGTGAGGACACCACCGTGGAGTTCTGCACGGACTTCGAGGCCCAGGCACCGGTGCGCACGTTCACCGACGACGCAGGCTGGTACCCCGGGATCGAGGTCAACGACGGCAGCCTGTTCTACCGTGACAACGACGCGTCGACCGTGGTGCCGTCCGTCGACAACTCGCCCTACACGGTGCGGATCGTCGACGAGAACGGGGAGCTCCTGCCGGACGAGTTCGGGCAGGACTTCGGCATCGGTGCCATCACCGGCACCGGAGACCCGGCGGACGCCGGTGTCGGCTACGGCACCGTGATCCACCTCAAGAAGGCCTTCAAGGGCAACACCTCTGCCCTGATCAAGATCACGCCGCCCCTCTCGGGGCAGTGATCCACACCGCCGGGCGGGCAGCACCGCTGTCCGGTCGGCAGCAGTCACAGAAGTAGTCACAGAACAGGGCGGGGCCACCAGCCAGGTGGCCCCGCCCTCTGTGACGTTCCGGTGCCGGAACGACTCCGGGGACGCGTCAGGCGCTCACCGTATTTCTTCCGCTCGCACGAGGACGTAGCGGAGCAGGTCGACGTCGGCTGTCGGGACCGCGATGCTCCAGGCCCCGGACCGTGAGGCACCTTCGAGCTGCGTGTACGCCGACCTCTCGAACGCCCCGCGCGTGGGCGGCTGCGTCCCGAACAGCCGGTGCGGTGCCGCGCCCAGCACGGACTCCAGCGACTCCACGGACGCGTCGTCCAGCCCGACCCTGAGCGAGACCCGACGGACCTTGCGCTCCATCAGGTAAGCGACCACCACGACGGCGCTGCCGCCCGTGACGGTCGCCAGGTCCTGGGCCGGGGTGGGCCGGCGGCCGGCGGCCAGAAAGAGGTCGTCGAGCGCCGTCCTGGAGCCCGCGCTCCGTCGCACGGCCGTCGCCACGTGCGATCCGCGCGCACGAGCACCGGTCCCCCGGCTCTCGCGGACGCTCAGCACGAGCCACTCGGCCGCCGCGGCGATCGTCAGGGCACCCGCAGCGATCCGCAGGACGAAGTTCACGGGATCCCAGGAGTTCGACGCGTTCGCGTAGGTGCTCACCATCCAGATGATGGCGGCGATCACGGCGATCATGAGGCTGACTAGTCGGCTGGTCCGCATGGAGGTCGGTTTCTTCGTCTCGGTCGGTCGGGCCAGCCGTCGTCTGCTCGGCATCAGCAGCACCATCTCGCCGAGACCCTGCACGACGAATGCTCCCCGCTGGGGGCACAGAGCGTACCAATGCCTCCCTGCAGGTCGGGCGTGTTCCGGCCTTCTTCATCCCCCGAGGTGGAGGTCGGCGGCCGGCCTCGAGACCGGCCCGGGTTGGGACCTGTCTCGAGGCGAGCCGCCGACCTCATGCACGGCTGCCGGCCAGGCTCAGCTCGCGCAGTTGTGCACCCCGCTCGTCGCGGACGCCACGACGACGTCGGCCAGGCCGCCCTCCAGCGCGGTCAGGCGCAGGGCGCGGACGGTCAGCCCGTGGTCGGCGTCCGGATCGGGGACCTGCTCGTTGACGACGATCCGGGCCACGCCGGGCAGGTCGACCTCGGTGTTCGGCTCGGTGCCGATCTCGATGACCTCACCACCGACCCGCAGCGTCATCTCGGTGCTGCCGGTCGCCGAGCCGTCGCCGGCACACGTGCTGGTGGCCTGGGCCGTCGCGTTCTCCAGCTCGATCACCGGCAGCCCGGGGATGCCGATCCGTACCTCGTCCACGCTCGTGGTGGCGACCGACGTCCCTGGCGCGAGGCTCGTGGTCACGTTCGGGCAGAGGGCGTCGGCCTGCAGCAGGATCAGGCTGAGCTCGGCCAGGCAGGGCGTCCCGGTGGAGGTCGCGTCGGCCGTCCTGATCTCGCCCGTGTCGGGTGTCGGCTCGATGTCGAACCCGACGAGCGGGAGCGGGACGCTGCCGCTCAGGCCGTAGGCCCTGCCGGTGTAGTACTCGAGCAGCACCGTCGCCGACGCGCTCGACGGCTCGTAGTAGTCGTCCCCGCCGAACTCCACGGAGACGGGCACCGTCGCGTCCGCGTTCAGTGGCTGGTCCACCGGGTCGATGGTGCAGGCAACGGCGCCCGAGGAGCCGGTGGTCCCCGTGCACTCCTGCCGGTCCGCACCGGCGCCCAGTGCCAGGGTCACCTCCCGGTCCGCGACGCCAGGGCCCTCTGTCGTCTCCTCGGTGAGAACACCGGAGAGCTCGACGGCGGTCCCGTTCGCCACGCGTTCCGGGCCCGTGTACCGCAGGGCCGTCTCCTGCCGGGTGACCGTGAACGGCGCCGAGTCGCTCGACGGCGCCAGCGTCGCCGTCCCTGCGAACGTCACGCCGACCGTCGTGGAGCCTGGCACGTCCGTCGGCGTCATCGAGCAGGTCGCCACGCCCGAGCCGTCGGTGGTGGCCGAGCACTCCTGCGACCCGCCACCTGAGCCGAGCGAGAACGACACGGTCTGCCCCGACACCGGGTTTCCGCCCGCTGTCAGCGTCGCCGACGCTGCAAACAGGTCGTGGAAGTCGGCCTCGGCCGGCCCCGTGTAGGTGACCACGGTCGGCTGCCGACCGATGGTGAAGGCGACGGTGTCCCTCGCGGGCTCCACGTCCCGGTTCCCCGCGAAGTCCGCGGTCAGGGTGGTCTCGCCCGGCGCGTCGGTCGGGGTGAGCTCGCAGCTCGCCTCACCCGCACTGTTGGTGGTCCCCGAGCACTCCTGTGACCCACCGCCGGAACCGAGCGAGAACGACACGGTCTCGCCCGCCAGCGCGCTACCGCCGGCGGTCAGCGTGGCCGACGCCGTGAACGTCTCGTCCAGCGCCGCCGACGTCGGACCGGTGTAGCTCAGGCCCGACTCCTCCTGGGGCAGGGCCGCCGCCAGGTCGATCCGCGGCGTCGTGACCTCTCCGCCGTCGCTCGGGTACGGCACATCGAAGCCGGTGTCCTCCAGCAGGGCCTCGAGCTCGTCCACCGAGTCGCCGGGCCGCTCCTCCCGCAGCAGCGCGAAGGCGCCGGCCACGTGCGGGGCGGCCATGGAGGTGCCGCTCTTGGTGCCGTACCCGTTGTCCGAACCGCTCGGGACCGACGACTCGATATCCGTCCCCGGGGCGAACACGTCGAGCTGCGCGCCGCGGTTGGTGTAGCCCGCCACGCTGTCGTCGTCGTCGGTAGCGCCCACGGTGATCGCCTCCGGCACGCACCCGGGGGAGCCGACCGCGGCAGCGTGGTCGTCGTTGCCCGCCGAGATCACGGGAGCGACACCGGCTGTCCGAAGCCCCTGCAGCACCTCGCGGTAGTCGCTGTCCTCGCAGTGCTCGCCGTACTCGCCGGAGCCGAGGCTCAGGTTCACCGCGGCGATGTCCCGGTCCGCAGCGAGGCTCTGGACGTGCTGCAGGGCCTCGATGATGTCGTCGTCCGACGCTTTGACGCACGGCGCCTGCCCGACCCCGTTCTCGTCCTGGCAGTCCTCGTCCTCGTCGTAGCGGGAGAAGACCTGGATCGCGATGATGTCGGCCGCCGGGGCCACACCGTCTCCCGGGGCGTTGCCGGTGGCAGCGCCGGCCGCGGTTCCTGCCACGTGGGTGCCGTGGTCGCACAGCGCTTCGTCGCACTGGGCCGCGCCGGCTCCCGTCTGTTCCTCCTCGCCGTTCGGGCACAGGCTCTCGCCGTCGCCTCCGGCGGAGAAGCACGCCTCGGCGGCCACCTTGCCGCCGAAGAACTCGTGCGCGGCGTCGATTCCCGTGTCCAGGACCGCGACGGCCTGCCCACCGCCGGTGATCCCCCGCGCATGCAGGTCGTCACCGTTGATGACCGGCAGGCTGGAGTCCATCGTGGGCTCGTTGAGGCGGTTGGGATGCACACGGACCACGTCGGGCGACTGGGCGAGCTCCTCGATCGCCTCGGCGTCGGCGGTCACGGTGACCAGCGGATACAGGTCGAAGACCGTGGTGACCCGGATCCCGCTGTCCCTGGCCCGCATCTCTCCGAGCACCGCTCGCTGGTCACCGACGCTCGGGACCTGCACGATGACGCTCTGCGGTCCGTCGCTCTCGGCCTTGGCGATCAGGGCCCGTTCCCCGGCGTCCGGTGGCGAGCTGTCGGGTGGTAGCGCCGCCCCCGCAGGGGACGCCACCCCGATGAGGGCCGTACAGGCCAGTACCACGGCGAGAACCGCCGCGGCCGGTCTCCGAAAGTGCCGTCGCTGAACGCGCATTCGACTATCTCCCTCTGTCCGGGTGCGGTGCAGATCAATGGAGCAAGGTGGTCGGGGCAGGCTGATTCATTCGAGCGGGATCGACTCGTTCTCCCAGACGCGGGTCACCCGCGACGAGTCGAACAGAGCGACCAGGCCGTCCTCGTCGACGGTGAGCGTGAGCTGAGCGGTGTTCCTGAAGCGCGTCTGCACGCTCACGTGGGCGGGGTCGAGCTCCGCGATCAGGTCGTCCTGGGCCTCGGCGACGAGCCGCTGCCGCTCCGCGGTGTTCAGCTCGGCGGCCCCGTCGAGGGACACCTCGACGATGACGCTGGTGGTGCCGTCGGCACGGACCTGGTCGAGCAGTTCTTGTTCGTCGGGGGTGCGCGAGGCGGTCGCGGACGGCTCCGGGCTCGCCGGGGTCGGCGTCGGCGTGCCCTCGGCCGAAGGCGACGCCGGCGTCGAACCCTCCGCGGACGGTGAGGGCGACGATGGCCCGCCGGTACATCCGGCCAGGAGCAGCAGCTGACCGGCTACAACAGCAGCAACGATGCGGCTCGGCACGGTGTCCCCCTGCGGATCTCGGCGTCAGGCCGTCGAGATCGACACTCACATACAGGATGAAGCGGGCGCAAGGAAAGTCTCTTCAGCCGACCAGGTCCCGGTCAGAGCAGCCTGCGCGCCACCGCCCAGCGGGTCAGCTCGTAGCGGGACGAGAGCTGGAGCTTGCGGAGCACCGCGCTCACGTGCGTCTCCACGGTCTTGATCGAGATGAACAGCTCGCTCGCGACCTCCCGGTACGAGTAGCCGCGCGCGATGAGGCGCATCACCTCCTGCTCGCGCTTCGAGAGGCGGTCGAGCTCGTCGTCGGCCACGGCGATGTCGTTCGCGGACGCGCCGAACGCGTCCAGCACGAACCCGGCCAGCCGCGGCGAGAAGACGGCGTCGCCGCCGGCCACCTGCACCACCGCCGACGACAGGTCGGCCGGAGCGATGTTCTTCGTGACATAGCCGCGAGCGCCTGCCCGGATGACGGCGACGACGTCCTCAGCGGCGTCAGAGACGGAGAGGGCGAGGAATCGCACGCCCTCGGCGAGCAGGTCGGCGCAGCGCTGCACCACCTCGGCGCCGCCGCCGCCGTTACCGCCGGGCAGGTGCACGTCGAGCAGCACGACGGGAGGGCGGTGCTGGTGCACCTGTGCCACGGCGGTGTCGACGTCGGACGCCTCGCCCACCACGGTCACCCGGTTGTCCAGGGAGGCCCGCACGCCGGTGCGGAACAGGTGGTGGTCGTCCACGAGCACCACGGGCACCGGGATGGTCACGGTGCCCTGCGTGCTGCCCGACGGCGTCGCGGGGGTTGTCATCTCGTCGCACCTTCCACAGTGGTGGGCGCAGTACCGGGGGCCGTCGTGGCCCGCGCTCTGCCGTTCTTGTCGGTCTTCTTCTCGCCGTTCGCGGGCTTGTCCAGCGGCATCCGGAGCCGCACCTCGGTACCCCAGCCGGGCCTGCTCACGACCTCGGCGGTGCCGCCGCGACGGCGAACCCGGCCGAGGATCGACTCGCGGACGCCGAACCGGTCCTGCGCGATCTCGTCGAGGTCGAAGCCGTCGCCGCGGTCGCGGACGAACACCTCCGCCACGGCGTCAGTGACCTCAAGGTATACGGACACGGGCGGCGCGCCGTGCTTGAACGCGTTGAGCAGCGCCTCGCGGGCCGCCTGCAGCATTGCCGAGGTGCTCTCGGTGGGCGGGCAGTCGCCCACCACCACGGTCTCCACGGTGAGCGGCGCCACGGCGTCCTCGATCTCGGCGACCAGCTCCTTGAGCTCTGCGGCCACGGAGGTGCCGGGTTCCTGCCGGTCGTCGTAGAGCCAGCCGCGCAGCTCGCGCTCCTGGGCGCGGGCCATGCGGGACACCGCCTCGGGGTCGGACGCCTGTGCGCGGATCAGGGCGAGGGTCTGGAGCACGGAGTCGTGCAGGTGGGCGGCGATGTCGGCACGCTCGGACTCGCGGGCGTGGGCGGCGCGCTCGTCGCCGAGCTGGCGCACCAGCCGGAACCACCACGGCAGCGAGACGAGCGCGATGCCCGCGACCATGGCGATGGACGCGACGGTGGCCTGCATCAGCACGCTCGCGGGGGTGTCCTGGCCCACCAGCATCAGGACGCCGAGCATGGTGAGCACGACGCCGCCGGCGAGGCGGAGCAGGGCGGTGCGCGAGCGCAGGCCGGTGCTGGTGCCGTCCACCCACCGGCCCCGCTCGGTGGCGTCGATCTGGCTCCAGGCCAGGGCGACGCCACCGAGTCCGATGAGGGCGGGCAGCACCCACGACGCGACCGGGTCCCAGTCCGCGCGGAACGCGAGCATGAGCGCGGCGCTCGACAGCAGGACCACGCCGATCCAGATGTCGCGGACCGCGAGGCGGGACACCGGTCCGGAGAGTCGCACCCGGTCGGCGAGCGATCTCGTCCGGTCCGCGGCACCGGCGTCGGCGTCAGCGTCGGTCGTCAGGCGCGGGGCGAGGCGCCGGCGGTCGGCGGGCAGGACGTCGTCGGCCACGGCGGGGACGCCCGCGGGGACGGTGATCCACCAGAAGACGTAGGCCACCAGGCCGGCTCCGGCGAACCAGACGAGGATCAGGAACACGACCCGGACCAGCCACACGGGCACGCCAAGGTGGGCCGCGAGGCCGGCGGCGACACCCGCTACCCAGCGGCCGCTGTATCCCGGTCCCGCCGCGGCGGGCCGGCGAAGGGTGAGTCTCTGCTTCACACCCCGATCGTCACATGCCCGAGGGCCCCTGAACACGGCTGTGCCCGGATCTCAGGGTCCCGCGCAGGGCTAACCAGGGTTGGTTCAGGGCAGGTCCCGATGCCGGATCTGGCGCCGGTCGACCAGCATTGTCATCATGAGCACCGACGAGACGCGTCCAGAGGGCGCCACGAGTGAGCCAGGCGGCTCGGCCGACGCCGGGCCGGCCAACGCCGGGCCGGTCGGCCCGGACGTCCACCACGCCGGCCCGGCCTTCGAGCCGGCTGCCGATCCAGCGACCGGCCCGACCGCCGATCCTGCACCGGTACCACCCGGACAGCGGCCCTACCCGGAGTCCGGCTTCTTCGCATCGATCCGCCGTGGCCTGTTCCCGCGCTCCGAGCAGCGCTGGGTGGGCGGCGTCGCCGGCGGTCTCGCCGAGCGGGTGGGCTGGGACCCGCTGCTGGTGCGCGGCCTGCTGATCGTGAGCATCTTCTTCGGCGGAATCGGCCTGATCCTGTACGGCGCGGCATGGGCCCTGCTCCCGGAGCGTGACGGCCGGATCCACCTGCAGGAGGCGGCGCGCGGCAACTTCGACGTGGCGATGCTCGGTTCGGTGGCCGTGTTCCTCATGGGCTTCGCCTGGGGTGGCCCGCTGGGCGGGTGGGGCGGCGCCGAGCTGCAGCTGCTGAACTTCCTCTTCTGGCTGGCCGTGGTCGGCGGGGTCGTCTACCTGATCGTCCAGGGCGTGCGGCGGCAGCGCGAGAACAACGCCGCCCGCCGCACGGGCGCCGTCCCCGCGCAGGTTCCGACGGTGCCGACCCCGGGGGGCCCCGCTGCTTCCGGTACGCCCATGCCCGGGGTACCGAACCCCGGCGGAACGCCGGCACCATTCACGCCCGCTCCGCCGGTCGACTACCGCCGGTCCGACGGCCTGGTCTACGCGACCGGCGCAGGCCCTGCCCCGCACCGGCAGAAGCAGGCGCCCTACCGGTCCGGGCCTGCCCCGGCCCTGGCGCCGGCCCCGCAACCGGTCTACACCCCGCCTCCGGTCCGCCCGCACCGCGGTCCGGGCGGCACCGTCGTCGGGATCACGATGGGAGTGATCCTCCTGGCCGGTGCCCTGCTGCTGGGCATGCACCGCCTCGGCGGAGAGCTGCCCGGGGACGCCGGGCTCGCCTCGGCCTGGCTGGGTGTCGGAACCGTGGTGCTCGGTATTGCGATCTTCGTCTCGGCCATGCGTGGCCGCTCGAGCGGTCTGCTCGGGTTCTTCGCGATCGTGGCGATGCTGTTCGGCCTCACGTACGTGTCGGTCGCCGGTGCGGCGGGTCCGCGCTGGGTGGACGAGGCCGTGACGAGCGGCCGCGAGATCGGGGAGTACGTGAACGAGCCCAACGACCCCGACGCGGCCACCCTCACCGAGGGCACCGTGGCCGTGCAGACCCAGCGTGAGGCGGAGAACGGCTTCTACATCCGTTGGGGCGACCCGGTCATCGACCTCTCCGAGCTCGACCTGTCCGAGGTCGAACCGGGTAACCCCGTGGTAGTGCCCATCCAGCTCGGGGCGGGCATGACCGAGGTGCTGGTGCCGTCCGGCGTGGCGGTCGAGGCGAACGCCTACATCGCCGCCGGCGCCGTCCAGTGGAACGTCGACGACATGGGCCGCGCCGCGAGCGGCGTCGGCTCCGACAACTACTTCGCGAGCGACGAGGTAGGAGACGACGGTGCCGTGCTCAGCCTCGATATCGAGGCCGGGGCCGGCGAGGTCATCGTCAGCGAGATCAAGTCAGGGAGCACGCCATGACCGAGCACCCGAACGACCGAGAGAACCAGAGCGACACCACCAGTCGGCCCGAGGGCCGGGACACGAGCGAAGCCATGGACAACAAGACCACGCAGGATCCGGACACCACCGAGGTGCTGCCGTCCGCGGAGACCCCGTTGACGCAGGAGATCAGCCAGGCCACCCAGCGGATTCCCCAGGGTTCCGCCGCCGAAGGAGAGGTGCACCCCGCCTACGGCGTCGCCGCGGCACGGGTACAGGAGCAGGAGGCGGCGGACGCCGCCGTCCAGGACGCTCCGGCGCCCGACGACTCCGACCCGCTCGCCCCGCTGCGCGGTCCGGCGCCCGAGGCGACCACCCCGGCGGCGGACCCGGAGCCCGGCACGGCGCCGACCAGCACCGAGTCGGCCCAGGCAGCCCAGTCGGCCCAGGCACAGCCCGTCCAGCAGGTGCAGGCAGGTCAGCAGGTGCAGGCAGGGCAGCTGGCGGCGCCGGCGGCCGTGCGGCGCGGGCCGCGTGTCGGGACGGCGGTGTGGGGCCTGATCGTGATCGCGGTCGGCCTGGGGATCCTCGCGGTCTCCGTCGGCGTGCTGTTCGACCTGGGCGTCGCGCTGATCGTGCTGCTCGGCACGGCGGGTGTGATCCTCGTCGTCGGTTCGGTGATCTCCAGCCTCCGGCGGCGCTGAACCGTCGCCGCGGCGCGAGGTCGGCACATTGCATCGAGGTCGGTCCAGGTCTGGACCGACCTCGATGCGTTCTGCCGACCTCGACGGTGAGTGCCTGAGAAGATGGACGGCGTGCGGATCACCCATCTGTCGGACACCTACCTTCCGCTGCTCGGCGGCATCGAGGCCCAGGTGAGCCGCCTCGCCCTCCAGCAGGCGGCGGCCGGGCACGACGTCGAGGTCATCACCACCACTCCGGCGGCCCCCGGCGCGCACGGGGTGAGCACCGCCGTCGAGAAGGGTGTGACAGTGCACCGCATCGCCGCGCGGGTGCCGGGCGGCTGGCCGGTCCACCCGCGCTCCACCGCCCACGTGACCGCGCGTCTGCGGGAGGCGATCGCGCGGGGTGAGCGGCCCGACGTCGTGCACCTGCACATGGGAGTGCTCGCCCCCACCGCGCAGGCCGCGCTGCGACCGGTGACCCGGCTGGGGCTCCCCGCCGTGCTGACCGTGCACAGCGTGTGGGGCGGCGCCTGGCGCGTGTTCGCGGCGACCGACGCGGTGCTCCGTTGGTCGCGCTGGCCCGTGCGCTGGTCGGCGGTGAGCGAGCTGACGGCGGCGCCGCTGCGGCGGATCCTGGCCTCGGACGAGGCAGGCCGGGGCGACGTGGCGATCCTGCCCAACGGCCTCGACCTGGACGCCTGGCGGGTACCGCGTACCGAGCGCGGAGCACGGCCGGAGGGTTCGGCGGTGCACGTGGTGTCCGCCGCCCGGTTCGCGCCGCGCAAGCGGATGCTGCCGCTGCTCACCGCGGCCGCCGACGCCGCGGCCAGACTCCCCGACGGCGCACTGTTCGTGACGCTCGCCGGCGACGGTCCTGAGCGCGCGGCCACACGGCGGTTCGTCGTGGAGCGCGGGCTGCGCGACGTCGTCTCCCTGCCCGGGCGGCTCACCGCGACCGAGCTCAAGCGGCTCTACGCGCGGGCCGATGTCTTCGCCGCGCCCGCCGTGGCAGAGGCCTTCGGCCTCGCCGCGCTCGAGGCGCAGGCCGCTGGGCTCACCGTGGTGACCCGCTCGGGTTCGGGCGTGGCCGAGCGAGTGGTCGACGGCGCCACCGGCCTCGTGGTGCCCGACGACGACGCGCTGGCCTCGGCGTTCGTGCGGCTCGCGACCGACCCCGCCCTACTGGACGACCTGCTGGAGCGAGCGGCGACGCCGCCGTCGGGCATGACGTGGCCGGAGGTGCTGACGGCGACGGAGCGGGCGTACGAGGAGGCGGCGGCCCTGACTGCCGCGGGCCGGGGGTAGTTCCCCTCCCGGATGTGGCCTCCTGTCGCGTACCTCTCCTTCGAGGCCTAAGTTCCTCGTCTTTGAGGCGGCTGAAAGCGAAGAAACTTAGGCCTCGAAGGGGATAGATCGACGCCGCTCGGCGACCGCTGTTGTGGTGCGGTCAGCGGGGGCCGCCGATAGCCTCGCCCGGTGAGCCCTTCCGACCCGGCTACCAGCGGTGCGACGACGCCGGCCGAGCCTTTCGTCGTCCGCCAGTACGGACGCGCCCGGGCCGAGGTGCGGCCGTACGCACGGGCCATCGGCCTCGCCGCGATGCCGGCCGCCGGCTGGGCCGTCTGGGCGAGCGGCCTGGGCTGGCTGACGCCGGCGTACCTGGTGCTGGCCGTCGCGGGCGCGGCGCTCGCCGTGATCGACGCACGCACCCACCGGCTGCCGAACGCGCTGGTCTTCCCTCTGACCTGGGCGACGGCGGTCCTGCTCACGCTGGCGGCCCTGGGCACCGGCGCCTGGGGTTCGCTCGGGCGGGCGGCCCTGGGGGCGCTCGCGTTCTTCGCCGTCTACCAGGTGCTCTACCTCATCGCCCCGCGCGGCGGCCTGGGGTACGGCGACGTCAAGCTCGCCCTGAGCCTCGGCGCGCTGCTGACGTGGCACTCCTGGTACATCCTGCTGGTCGGCGTCTTCGCCGCGCACATCGTCGCCGGAGTGGTCGCGATAGTCCTGCTGCTCGGACGCCGCGCGGGCTGGAGAACGGGCATCGCCTTCGGTCCGTACATGCTGCTCGGCGCCATGCTCGGGCTGACCTGGGCACACCTCATCAGCTGGTGAGCACTCGCGGGGCGAGCCTCCGCCGCACAGCACCGCGGCCCCGCCCCAGGAGAGGGACGGGGCCGCAGGAGGTCACTCCCACTCGATGGTGCCCGGCGGCTTGCTCGTCACGTCGAGCACCACGCGGTTGACCTCGCGGACCTCGTTGGTGATGCGCGTCGAGATGGTCGACAGCACGTCGTACGGCAGCCGGGTCCAGTCGGCGGTCATCGCGTCCTCGGACGAGACCGGGCGCAGCACGATCGGGTGCCCGTACGTGCGGCCGTCGCCCTGGACGCCCACCGAGCGGACGTCGGCGAGGAGCACGACGGGGCACTGCCAGATCTCGTTGTCCAGGCCGGCCCTGGTCAGCTCCTCGCGGGCGATGGCGTCGGCGCGGCGCAGGATCTCCAGGCGGTCGGCGGTGATCTCGCCGACGATCCGGATGCCCAGGCCGGGGCCGGGGAACGGCTGGCGCGAGACGATCTCCTCGGGCACCCCGAGCTCGCGGCCGACCGCGCGGACCTCGTCCTTGAACAGGGTGCGCAGGGGCTCCACCAGGGAGAAGTCGAGGTCGTCGGGCAGGCCGCCCACGTTGTGGTGGCTCTTGATGTTGGCGGCGCCCTCGCCACCGCCGGACTCCACGACGTCGGGGTACAGCGTGCCCTGCACGAGGAACTTGACTTCTTCCCCGGCCTCCCCTGCTTCTTCGATGATGTCCCGCTGTGCGTCCTCGAACACCCGGATGAACTCGCGGCCGATGATCTTGCGCTTGGTCTCCGGGTCGCTGACGCCGGCGAGCGCCGTGAGGAAGCGCTCCTTCTCGTCGCGGATGATGAGCTTCACGCCGGTCGAGGCGACGAAGTCGTTCTCGATCTGCTCGACCTCGCCGGCCCGCATGAGGCCGTGGTCGACGTGCACGCAGGTGAGCTGGTCACCGACGGCCCGCTGCACGAGCGCGGCCGCGACGGCGGAGTCGACGCCGCCGGACAGCGCGCAGATGACGCGGGAGCTGCCGATCTGCGCCTTGATGGCGGCGACCTGGTCGGCGATGACGTTGTCGGGGGTCCAGTCGGGTGCGAGGCCCGCGCCCTCGTAGAGGAAGTGCTCGAGCACCTGCTGGCCGTGCGCGGAGTGCCGCACCTCGGGGTGCCACTGCACGCCGAACAGCCGGCGGTGCGTGTCCTCGAACGCGGCGACGGGCGAGCCGTCCGACGTCGCGAGCACCTCGAACCCGACCGGCGCCTTGTGCACGGCGTCGCCGTGGCTCATCCACGCGGTCTGGTGCTCAGGGGTGTCGGCGAGCAGCATGCCGGAGGCGCACACCTCGACCTCCGTGCCGCCGTACTCGCTCAGCCCGGTCTGCGCTACCTCGCCGCCCAGCGCCTGCGCCATGGCCTGGAACCCGTAGCAGATGCCCAGGACCGGGACGCCGGCCTCGAACAGCTTCGGATCCACGAACGGGGCGCCCGTCGCGTACACGGAGGAGGGTCCGCCGGACAGGATGATGGCCGCGGGGTCCTTGGCGAGCATCTGCTCGACGCTCCAGGTGTGCGGCACGATCTCCGAGTACACCTTCGCCTCGCGCACCCGGCGCGCGATCAGCTGGGCGTACTGCGCGCCGAAGTCGACGACGATGACCGGTCGGGGGGTCTGGGGCTGGCTGTCAGGGGCAGTGGACGACACCCGGCAAGTCTATGGGTCCGACGGCGGCCGGGCGCTCCACGGCCGTGTAACTTCGCGCACCCCGCCGTCGGCCCGCCGGACGAGGACCGGACGGCTCACCACTCGGCGAACGAACCGTCGTCGTGCCGCCAGACCGGGTTGCGCCAGCGGTGCCCCTCGGCAGCGCGCTCACGGACGTACTCCTCGTTGACCTCGATCCCGAGGCCGGGGCCTTGCGGGATCGCGACGGAGCCGTCCTCGTAGGCGAAGACCGTGGGGTCGGCGATGTAGTCCAGGAGGTCGTTCGAGGTGTTGTAGTGGATGCCGAGGCTCTGCTCCTGGATCACGGCGTTGTAGGCGACGGCGTCGAGCTGCAGGCACGCGGCGAGGGCGACCGGCCCGAGCGGGCAGTGCGGGGCGACCGCGATGTCGTAGGCCTCTGCCATCGCCGCGATCTTGCGGACCTCGGTGATGCCGCCCGCGTGGGAGAGGTCGGGCTGGATGATGTCGACGACGCCCGAGGTGATGACGTCCTTGAAGTCCCACCGGGAGTAGAGGCGCTCGCCCAGCGCGATCGGGGTGGCGGAGTTCCGGAGCACGTCGGCGATGCCGTCGACGTGCTCGGACAGCACGGGCTCCTCGACGAACATCAGGTGGTAGGGCCGCAGCGCGTCGAGGAGCACCCGGGCCATGGGCCGGTGCACGCGGCCGTGGAAGTCCACGCCGATGCCGATGTTCGGTCCGACGGCCTCCCGCACAGCGGCGACGTTGGCGACCACCTTTTCGACCTTGTCGCGCGAGTCGACGTACTGCAGCTCCTCGGGTCCGTTCATCTTGACCGCGGAGAAGCCTCGCTCGACGGCCGCCTTCGCCTGCGCCGCGGTCTCGGCCGGGCGGTCGCCGCCGATCCACGAGTAGACCTTGATGCGATCGCGCACCTGACCGCCGAGGAGCTCGTGGACCGGCACCCCGAGCGCCCTGCCCTTGATGTCCCAGAGCGCCTGGTCGATACCGGCGAGCGCGCTCATGTGGATCCCGCCGCCGCGGTAGAACCCGGCGCGGTACAGGACCGTCCAGTGGTCCTCGATCCGGCGGGGGTCCTTGCCGATCAGGTAGTCGGACAGCTCCTCGACGGCCGCCGCGACGCTGGCCGCCCGGCCCTCGAGGACCGGCTCGCCCCAGCCGACGATCCCCGTGTCGGTCTCGATCTTGAGGAAGAGCCACCGCGGCGGCAGGGCGAAGGTCGTCATCGAGGTGATCTTCACGGCGTGCTCCTGACGTCGGTGTGCCAGATGCGGACGAGCTCGGCCGCTCTGGCACCGACCGCCTCCGGCCTGTCGCCCGGGCGGTAGAGCGACGTGCCGACCCCGGCCCCGGCCGCCCCCGCGCGGGCCCAGTCGGCGAGGTTGGTGGCGTCGACGCCGCCGACGGGCACGAGCTCCGTCCCGGGTGGCAGCACGCTGGCCCAGGCCCGCATCCCGTCGGTGCCGACGGCCGTGCTCGGGAAGAGCTTGATCGCGCGTGCACCCGCGTCCAGGGCCGTGAACGCCTCGGTCGGCGTCGCCGCCCCGGGGTAGCTCGCCAGGCCGAGCCGCACCGTCTCCGCGACGACGTCGGCCCGGGTGTTCGGCGAGACGATGAGCGAGGCCCCGGCGTCGGCGGCCCGGCGGACGTCGTCCGGGGTGAGGACCGTGCCAGCCCCCACGCGGCGCTCGGGTGGCCCTGCCGCACGGATCCGCCGGATGGACTCCAGGGGGTCCGGCGAGTTGTAGGGCACCTCGACGGCGTCGAACCCGGCGTCGAAGATCACCTGTGCCACGTCGACGGCGTCGGCGGGTGTGACCCCGCGCAGGATGGCCACGAGGCCGGTGGGTCGGGAAGTCATGCGGGCTGCTCCTCGGTGGCCGCGGTGGCCGCGGTGATCTGCGTGGTGGCCGAGCCGGGCGCGGCCGGTGCCAGACCGGCATCGAGGGCGACGCGCCACAGCCCGTGGGCGGCGGCGTCCTCTCCAACTGTGCGGACCGACGCGCCGCTGCGCTCCAGCGCGAAGCGGTAGCGGTGCGCGGTCGCCGGCGGCCCGCACAGCGCGACGACGGCGGCCGGGCTGCCGCGCAGCGCGTGCCGCACCTCGGCGCCGATGAGCAGGCCCGAGACGTAGTCGGCCACCTCGGTGGGATCGAGCCGGCCGGCGAGGACGAGGGGTCGTGCCGTGAAGAGCAGGGCGGGCAGACCACGGTCGTCCCCCTGGGCGACCTCCGTCTCGAGCCCGCGCCCGAAAGCCGCCGAGACCTCGGTGCCCGGCTCGCCCGTCGCGAGCCGCGCGAGGATGCTGTCCCGCATCAGCAGGCCGTAGAGCTCGCCGGTCATCGCGGTGGTGAAGCCGGTGACCCGGCTGCCGTCGAGGCGCACCCACTTGGAGTGGGTGCCCGGCAGCACAACGGTCTCGGGCCGGTCGGCCAGCACGGCGAGCGCCCCGGCGAGCTGGACCTCCTCGCCGCGCATCACGTCGGGGTCCGCGCCCGTGGCTCGCAGCCCGGGCACGAGGTGGACTACGGAGTCGCCGGCGGGCACGACGGTCAGCCGCTCGGCGAGCCCGCCGAGGTCCGCCGGGACGTCGAGGTACCCGGCCTCGGCCCAGCCGTGGTTCGAGCCGGCCATGCCTGCGCACAGCACCGGCACGCCGGGGTGCTCGTCTAGCCACGGGCGGCACAGCCGCGTGAACGTCCGCTCGAACGCGGTAGCTCGCTCGCGGGCCGAGTCGGCTCGCCCTGAGACCGTGAGAGCGCCGTCGTCCGTGCGGACCTGGCCGAGGACCGAGCCGGTGCCGCTCAGGAGCCAGGCTCGGAACGTCGTGGTGCCCCAGTCGAGGGCCACGAGCGCGGCATCGCGCTCCTGTGCGTCGTCAGCCATGCCTCGGACGATAGAAGCGGCATCCCGACTATCCGAACCACGTCCCTATTATCGGGATAGCCTGGCGCGATGACCGACCCCTCCGCCGGGCCCCCTGGTACGCAGACGCTCGCCCGGGGCATCGCCGTGGTCAACGCCGTCGCCAGGGGCAGGACCCGCCTGCGCGACATCGCGGAGGAGATCGGCGTCGGTCGCAGCACCACCCACCGCCTGCTCCAGCTGCTCCTCGCCACCGGTTACCTGCGCCAGCTCGACGACGGCGCGTACGCGCTCGGGCCCGCCCTGATCGAGCTCGGCTACCAGGCGCTGCAGGAGAACCCGGTGACCGCCATCGCGGCACCCGTGCTGCGTGCGCTCGCCGAGCGTGTGCACGACACGGTCCACCTCGCCATCGAGGACCGGGGCCAGGTGCTCTATCTCGACAAGATCCCGGGGACCCGCGGCGCCGTGATGCGGTCGCAGGTCGGGCACCGCATGCCGCTGACCCGGACGGGGATCGGCAAGGCGCTGCTCCTGGACAGCCCCGGGCGCTGGAGCGAGCGGTTCCTTGCCGAGCGGCCGGCGGCGGCCGGGCACGGCCTCGCGCAGGACGTCCTGACCGTCGACGCGTTCGTCCAGGTCATGCAGGCTTCAGCGGGCCGGGGAGTGGCGTTCGACCTGGAGGAGAACGAGCCGGGCATCCTTTGTGTCGCCGCACCGGTCCGTGGCCCCTCCGGCTCGATCGTCGCGGCCATCAGCGTCACGGCGACCCGGCCCTACATGCCGCCCGAACGGCTCGAGACGCTCGCCCCCGTCGTGCACGACGCCGCGGCCCGGATCTCGGCAGGACTGGGCTGGCGGGCATCCGGCGGGTAGTGCTCAGCCAACGGTCCCCGTGTAGCTGACCTCGACGCGCCGGTTCTTGGCGCGACCCGCCGGGTTGTCCTTGCCGTCGACCTCGTTCTCCGCGATCGGCTGCTGCTCGCCGTGGCCCTCCACGGTGAGCCGCAAGTCCGGGCGGGCGTCCCGGAGGATGCCCGCCACGGCGTCCGCCCGCCGCTGCGAGAGCTCGTCGTTGGACGCGTCGTCACCGATCGAGTCGGTATGGCCGTCCACCGCGACCTTCGCGTCCCGGGGGACGTCGTCGAGCAGGTCACGGATCGCCGCGTCGGCAGCCTTCGTGACCTCGTGCTCGCCGAACTGGAAGAGCAGGTCGGACGTCAGCCGGACCGTCGTCGACTCGTCCTTCTCGACCACGGTCTCCAACGGCGTGGTGGAGTCGTCGGGCCGCAGGTCCCAGGTGGCGTCCGCGGGCACCAGGTCCCACCGCGAGCCGTCGGGCCGCAGGTCGAAGGTGGCATCGGCCCGCATGGTGTCCGTGACCGTCACCGACTCCAGCCGTTCCAGGTCCGCCTGCTGTTCCTCGGCGATCTCCGCCATGAGCGCCGGATCAGGTGAGGGCTCCGCCGACGGCGAGCTCTCGGCGCCCACGGCCAGACCTCCGACGGCGAGCGCCACCATCAGCGCACCGGAAGCGAGCGTCACGAATCGCCGTCCAGGTAGGTCACGTCCGCCTGGGTGAAGCCGGGCAGCCCCTCGATCGGCATGACGTCGACCTTCGCGGGCTTGCCCTCGGGTGCGGGCAGCGATGCCCAGCCCTCGACCGTGCCGTGATTGGGCAGCTTGGCGGCGACCACGTCGCGGACCGACGAGACCATCGAGTCCTCGCACAGGATCGGGTCCGTGCCGTCGCCCTTCCACGAGCCGTTGGTGCAGAACGGCCGGTACACCTTCAGGTTGGTCGCGTCGATCACGGTCGCCGCCGTCCCGAGACCCATGTCGTAGTACGAGAGGACGGCGTCCGGCTCGGCGTCCTCGCCGTCCCAGCGCGTGGCCCAGCGGACCGTCATGGTCTGCTCGGACACCTCCACCGACCGCAGCGTGATCGTGACCGTACCCTGCACGCCCGCGCCGTCGGGGATGTCCGACGTCGTCTCCGCCATCGACCCGGTGACCGTCCGCGCCGAGCCAGTCGCCTCGACGGGAGCCGCCGCCTCACCGCCCGCGACCGCACCGCCCTCCGCGGGAGCATCGCCTGCCGCCCCGTCCTCCGGCGTACCGGTGCAGGCGCCCAGCGCGAACACCCCCGTCACCAGCAGCGCGACAACCCGACCCGACGTTCGCCTCATGCGTCTTCCTCTCGTGGACGTCGACTTCGTCTCGCCGAGGTCGACCGAGGCGAAGGTCCCACACCGCCGAGCCGCACGCACCGATATTTTCGGGGCACCTCTGCCCTGGACACCGTGAGCTATTCGTGCTGCCAGCTGCGCCAGAACCTGGCACCCAGCCGAGACATCGTCCAAGCCCCGTGTTAATCTCGGAGCAGCCTCCCCCCAAGGGGTGCGAGGAAGTGAGGCCGGGACCCCCTGATGGACGTCAGGAGCCCGGCATCGCGTTTTTCTAGAGGATCTCGATGTCGATCTCGCGTATCGCTGTTCCAAGGATCAGCCGTAGCGCGTCAACGCCACCAGATCGAGCGGCATTGACGATGCCGGCGACGGCGTCCGGAACCCACAGCATCGGTTCCTCGTGAGGCAGAGCGAAGTCGACGCGGAGCGCAGCCGAGATGACGGTCTTGCTATAGAGGGCCGCCGCCATCGTCTTGTCCTTCTTGTTCAGTGCCGCATGGCGCGACTCAAGATGGACCGCCGTCACTCCGATCTGGTCGAGCTCAAAGAGCAAGCGCTCCATGCACTGACGCCTCGCGCGCTCCTGCCGCTTGGAATCCAGGGGCATCCCCACCACAACGATGCTCCATGCATCCAGCTCGGCGATGAGCGCTGCGATCTTCTCCTGACGAGCCTCGCTCTCGTGCCGCCAGTGGAGCCTCTTCGCCTTCCCGGAGCGCAAGGCGCGGAGGCTGTCGCGAGTCTCCTCGCATGCCTCCGGGTCAGCCACGACCGCGGCCATGAAGTACATCCCTGTCCCAGAGTCGGATGGGCCCCGCATCGACTCGTCCACCCAGGCGTGCAGAGCGAAGTCGCCAGCGTCAGATGCTCCCCGGTTCACTGGAGGATCATCCCCTGGTAAACGACCTCATACCAGTCCAGTCGCCATTGCATATACGCAACAGCCAGCTTTGACCGACAGGCTCGTCTACGGCGCCCAAGGCGGGCACCTATTCCTGCAGGATCAGCTATTCGTGCTGCCAGCTGCGCCAGAGCTTCGCGTACTCACCACCCGCCGCGACCAGCTCGTCGTGCGGGCCGATCTCGGTGATGCGGCCGCCGTCGAGCACCGCCACCCGGTCGGCGTCGTGCGCGGTGTGCAGGCGGTGCGCGATGGCCACCACCGTGCGCCCGTCGAGCACCGCGTTGAGCGAGCGCTCCAGGTGCCGGGCGGCGCGCGGGTCCAGCAGCGACGTCGCCTCGTCGAGGACGAGCGTGTGCGGGTCGAGCAGCACCAGCCGCGCGAGCGCCACCTGCTGCGCCTGCGCCGGAGTGAGCTTGTAGCCGCCCGAGCCGACCTCCGTGGCCAGGCCGTCGTCGAGCGCGTCGACCCAGCCGTGCGCGTCCACGGCCCGCAGTGCGTCCATCAGCTCGTCGTCGCTCGCCTCGATCTTGGCGAGCCGCAGGTTCTCGGCCAGCGATCCCACGAACACGTGGTGCTCCTGGGTCACGAGTGCCACGTGCTTGCGCAGGTCTTCCAACGGCAGGTCCACCAGCGGCACGCCACCGACCTTCACCTCGCCGCCGGTGGGCGGGTGGATGCCGGCCAGCATGCGGCCGAGGGTCGACTTGCCGGATCCCGACGGACCGACGATCGCCAGCCGCTCCCCCACCCTGAGATCGAGGTCGATGCCGTGCAGCACGTCGGTACCCGCCCGGTAGGCATAGCGGACGTCGGTGCCGCGCACCTCCTCGTCGGCGGGCACGGCGTCGCTCGCCGTACGGTCCATCGGCACCAGCCGGACACCGATGATGCGGGACAGGGACGTCGCGGCCACCTGGATCTCGTCGAGCCAGAAGATGAGCTCCCAGACCGGGCCCTGCAGCTGGTAGGTGTACATGACGATCGTCGCGACCGCGCCGATCGTCACGGTGCCCTCCGAGGCCAGGAACCCGCCCCAGACCAGCACCGAGATCGGCGCGAGCATGAAGGCGAAGTCCACTCCGGGGAACAGCACGGTCCGCAGGTTGAGCGTGCCGACCTCTGCCTCGAACGCCTCGTGGAGGTCGTCGTCGCCGCGCGTCGTCCGGCGCCGGCCGATCTTGAGCGCGTCGATGGTGCGCGCGCCCTCGACCGACTCGGTGACGGTGCCGTCGAGCCGCGCGTAGGCCGCGGACTCCCGCTGGTAGGCGGGGGTGGCCCGCTTCAGGTACCAGCGCGCCACCACGACGAGCACCGGCACGCCGACGAACATCCCGAGCGCCACCAGCGGGGATACGATCAGGCTGAACACGATCGTCAGCACCAGGGTGACCACCGCGATCACCAGGCGCGGCACACCGAAGCGCACGGCGTTCTGGATGCGGTTGACGTCGCGGGTCGTGCGGGCGATCAGGTCACCGGTGCCTGCGGTCTCCACCGTCGACAGCGGCAGGGAGGTGACCGTCTCGACGAACTCCTCGCGCATGTCCGCGAACACCGTCTCGCCGAACACCATGGCGCGCCGCTGCGCGAAGCGGGTGATCAGCGCCTGTACCACCACCGCGGCGACCGCCACGAGCACCAGGTTCCGCGCCACCTCCAGGGTGGTGCCCGCCGTGACGGCGTCGACGAGCTTGCCGAGCACGAGCGGTCCGGCCAGGCCCGCCATCGCCGCCACCGTGTTGGCCACGGTGATGACGATCAGGGGCGCCCGGTGCCGCCCGAGCATCTTGCGCGTGTACTGCCACGTGTCGGCCGCATCGGCGATCGGCAGGATCTTCTCCGTGCTCATGCCTTGTCTCCCTCCGGCGCCTTGGTCGCGCCCAGCAGCTCGTCGAGCTCGGCGTCGAGGTCCTCGTCCAGCGAACGGCCGACCACCCGCCGGTACCGGGCGGCCTCGCGCCCGCCGTCGGCGGTGGTGGGCAGGTCCAGCAGCTCGCGGTGCGTCCCGTGCGTGACCACGCGCCCGTCGTCCAGGAAGATCACGTCGTCCACGTGGTCGAGCACCAGCGGGCTCGCCGTGACGATCAGCGTCGTCCGGCCGCGGCGCCACCCGGTGAGCCGCTCTGCGATGCGTGCCTCGGTGTGGGCGTCGACCGCCGAGGTCGGCTCGACCAGCACCAGGATCTCCGGGTCCGTGAGCAGCGCCCGGGCCAGCGCCACCCGCTGCCGCTGCCCGCCGGACAGCGAGCGCCCCTTCTCCGGGATCTCGCCCTCGATCCCGTCGGGCAGGGAGTCCAGCACGTCGTGCGCGTCGGCGATGTGCATGGCCCGCAGCAGCGCCTCCCGGTCCGCGGAGTCGCGCACGTCGAGCTCGCCCGCGAGCCGGCCGGAGAACAAGGACGGCGTCGCGTCCGCGACCACTATGCGGTCGCGCAGCTCGTGCTTGTCGAGGTCGGCCAGCCGGACGCCGCCGAGCGTGACCGGCGTTCCGGCCTCCGCGTCGTCGTCGAACCGGCCCATCCGGACCGCGACCTGTGCCGACTCGTCCGGGTCCGGGCTGACCAGCGCGACGACCCGCCCGGGCTGGAGCACGACCCCGGTCGTCCGGTCGACCAGCGGGACGCCGGCCGGCGGCATGACCGCGACCGACGGGCCCGCGCCCGTAGCCGGCACGACCTGCAGCACCTTGACCACCTTGCCCGCCGCGACGTGCGCCTTGGTCGCTACGTTGACCGACTGCACGAGGAGGTGCACGGGCCACGACAGGAATGCTGCGTACCCGTAGAACGAGACGAGCTGACCCGTCGTGATGCGCCCGGCGATGGCCTCCACCACGCCGAGGTAGACGACCAGCGCGATGAAGAGGCCGGGCAGCAGGATCTGCAGCGCGTCCAGCACCGACTGGGTGCCCGCCACCTCGACGCCGGCCGCACGCACCTTCTGCGACTGCGTCCGGTACCGGCCGGTGAAGACCTTCTCGCCCCCGATACCCCGCAGGATCCGCAGCCCCGAGACGGTGTCCGCGCCGAGGGTGGTGAGCCGGCCCTGTGCGTCGCGCTGGTCCTTCTGCCGCTTCTGCAGCGGCTTGACCAGCAGCGCCAGGATCGCGGCGACGACGGGGAGGCCGAGCGCGATGACGACGCCCAGCGTGACCGACTGCGAGAGCATGAGCACCACCACGATGCCGTAGGTGGCGATGCTGCCGATGGTCTGCCCCGCGATGGCGAAGATCTCGCCGATGCGCATCGTGTCGTTCGCCACCGACGACACCACCTCGCCGGTCGGCAGCTCCTTGGTGATGTTGTGCCCCGAACGAGACACGGTGCGCGTCACGAGCTGGGACGTACGGAACGCCGCGTGCATCCACGCCGTGATGTCCCACCGGTGGCCGATCGCGTTCGACGCGATCCAGACCAGCCCGACGCCCAGCATGATGCCCGCCCAGGTCCAGGTGGTGCGGCTCAGCCCTGACGTGCTCGCGCTGTCGATGATCTGTCCGAGCAGGTACGGCTGGAAGGCGCTGCACGTGAAACCGAGCACACCGAACGCCACCGCCACGAGCACCACACGTGCCTGCTTCCGGGCGAGCCACAGGAGCAGGGTGAACGGACCGCGCAGCGGCGGGGTGCCGGGATCGGCGAAGGGGAGGGAGCGCACGATCACCACGGTACGGAGGACCACTGACATTGATCCACGCTTTATCCCGGCGGCAGATCCCACGCCGGAGAAGGCATATCCTCGATGACTGTGAGTACCCCTCAGACCGCTCCCGAGATCTCCGCCGAGGCAGCCGCGACCGCGATCCGCAAGGCCCGCGGCGCCATGGCCCGCTACCGCTTCATGGCGCTCGTCACCGGTGTCATGCTGCTGATCCTCTGCGTCGAGCTGGGCATCAAGTACGGCGTGGGCGCGCTGACCGACGTCGACGGGGTCATGCCGTTCATCGCGTGGGTGCCGTTCGCCCACGGATGGATCTACGTGGCGTACCTGGTCACCGTCGCTGACCTGTGGTCGAAGATGCGCTGGGGGTTCGGCCGCCTGATCACGATGGTGATCGCGGGTGTGGTTCCGGTGATGTCGTTCGTGCTGGAGAAGAAGATCCACACCGAGGCCGAGGCGAAGCTCGCCGCACTGGAGACGCGCTACCTGGGCTGACGCCTCTGCGCGTCCAGCTCCGCCCGCAGGCGGGTGCCCAGCATCCCGACGATCTCGGTGCCCGGCTCGTCGTCCTCCGGCAGCATCTCGAGGAACGCCGAGGCGATGAGGTCGTCGACGGCTTCGTCCGCCTCGAGCTCGGCCTCGAGGAAGTCGAGCACGGCTCGTACCTCCGCCGAGGGGTCCGGGTCCGCGGAGGTGAACAGCCGGACGACCGTGGACCGCTCGTCGTCGGTCCAGTCGTCGTCGATCTCCAGGGATGCCCCGCCGGTGAGCAGCGCGACCTGGCGCTCCGCGACGTCGCAGAGGAACGGGTGAGCCAGCACCTCGTCGTGGTATCCGTAGCGCTCGACGTCCGCGAGCGGCCGCAGCGCGGGCACCGCCTGGAGCAGCCGGTCCAGGAACGTGGCGACCGCCGGTTCGTTGCGGTGGTCGCGGTCCTGGTCGAGAGCGGCGCGCACCCGCGGGCCCAGCGTGTCGGCGAGGTCCCCGCCCTGCTCGCCGGGGGACGGGACGTGGATCAGGTAGGCGCTGATGACGTCCTCGCCGACGACCGGCGGCCCGGCTTCCAGCTCGGCGCCCAGCGCACGCATCGCCTCCCGCGCGGCCGGGTCACCGGCTCGTACTCGCGCCATCAGCTCCGCGGAGACCAGCTCCATCACGAAACCGTCGGTCATCAGCTCGGCCTCGAGGCCGGCCTCGAGCCCTGCCGCGACCTCACCTGCGGCGACCTCCCCCGCGAGCGGCACTGCGCGGACCAGGTGCCCCCACCAGGCCGATCCGGTCCAGGGTCCGGTGTCAGTCATCGTCGTCCTCTCGGTTCACCGCTCGTCGCAGGCCGCTGATCAGCCGGTGCGCCTACCGTCGGACCATCCTTGCGCATCACCTGGGCGTCCCTGCCGGAGGCGTGCCGCACCTGGTTCAATGCAAGCGTGACCGCTCATGCCTTCGACGCCCTCACCGCTGACCGCCTCCGCGACAACGGCAGCCTCAAGTGGACGGCCTTCCCCGGCGCCATCGGGGCCTGGGTCGCCGAGATGGACTTCCCGCTCGCGCCCCCGATCGCCACCGCGCTGCACGACGCCGTGGACCGCGGGCTGTTCGGCTACCTCCCGCCGAGCCTCGTGACCGGCATGGTCGAGGCGTACGTGTCGTTCGCCGCAGACCGGTACTCGTGGAAGGTGGATCCGGACCGGGTGCGCCCCGTGTCCGACGTGCTGACCGCGCTCGAGCACACCATCACGCAGTTCTCGCGCCCCGGTTCGCCGATCATCCTGCCGACTCCCGCCTACATGCCGTTCCTCACGCTGCCCGGCGGGCTCGGCCGCGAGGTCATCCAGGTCCCGATGCTGCGCGACGCCGACGGCCGGTACACCTATGATCTCGACGCGCTCGACGCCGCGTACCGCGCGGGCGGCCACCTGCTGGTGCTCTGCAACCCGCACAACCCGATCGGCCGGGTGCTGGAGCCCGACGAGATGCTGGCGGTAGCCGAGGTGGTGGACCGCCACGGCGGGCGGGTCTTCTCCGACGAGATCCACGCGCCGCTCGTCTATCCGGGGCACCGGCACGTCCCGTACGCGTCGCTCGACGAGACGACGGCGGGCCACACCCTGACCGCGACCTCCGCCTCGAAGGCGTGGAACCTGCCCGGCCTCAAGTGCGCGCAGATCGTCCTGTCCAACGACGCGGACGTGCAGCTCTGGAACCAGGTGGGCCGGCGCGTCGAGGGCGGGGCGTCGACGCCCGGCGTCCTGGCGAACCGGGTCGCGTACGCCGAGGGCCGGAACTGGCTCGACGACACGGTCGCCTACCTGCACGGCAACCTCACCCGGCTGGGCGAGCTGCTCGACGGGACCGGGATCGGCTATCGCGCACCGGAGGGCACCTATCTGGCCTGGCTGGACTGCCGGGGCCTGGACCTTTCCGAAGCGGCCACCGGTGTCGCGGACCACTTCCGTGAGCACGCGGGCGTCGCCCTGACCGACGGCGGCCTGTGCGGTGAGGAGGGCCACGGTTTCGTACGGTTCAACGCCGCGATGCCGCGGCCGGTCCTCGAGCAGGCCGTGAGCCGCATGCTGGAGTCCCTGGGCCGCTGAACCGGACGGCCCGGACGAGCGACCCCTACGGGACGCGCGCGACACGCCGATGATCCCGTGCGTCGCGTAGGGGTCGACAGGTCAGGCGGACGGAAGTCCCGCGATGCCCGTGTCGGCGTCGGTCGGCTCGCCGCCCCGACGACCTCCGGCCATCTCGTCCCGCACCAGGCGGATCCACAGCAGGACGGCGAACCCGCCGAACAGCCACCACTGCAGCGCGTAGAAGATGTTCTGCAGGTTGGCGCCCGAGCCGCCGTCGATGGTGGGTCGCGGCAGGGCGGCGACTCCACCGCTCTCCGGGGAACCAGGGCCCCCGGTCGCCACGAGGTAGCCCGTGTAGATGGGCCCGCCCCACTCGTTGACGAGCGCGCTGAGGGCGATCTGCTCGGTCTGCCCGTCCACCACCGCAGCGCTGCCCGACGTCGCCTCGCCCGCCTGCAGCCAGCCCGTCACCGTGACCTCACCCTCTGGGCGGGTCAGCGTCTCGGCGTCGGCGGGTGTCTCCACCCAGCCCTGGACCACCGCCAGCACGGGCGCGCCGGAGAGGTCGGCCCAGGACTCGCCGCCCGCTCCGTCGTCGGACACCCGGAAGGGGGCCAGGACGAGATAGCCGGTGCGGCCCTCCAGGACGCGGCCGGGCACCACCAGCGAACCAGTGGGCTCGAACTCGCCGGACACCCGGACCTCACGGCCGACGAGCTCGCCCGGAAAGCTCTCCTGCGGGGCGAGCACGTCGCCCAGCCAGGACGGTCCCTCGGCGGCGGCCTCGGCCGCCTCCTGCAGTGCGGCCAGCTCCGCACGCTCGTACGCGCGGTCCAGCTGCCAGCTGCCCAGCCTGCCGCACACGAGCGCTGCCAGCACGAACACCAGCAGCAGCCCGATCATGCGGGGCTGCCGGGCGACCTGGAGGAAGGTGCGGCGCTCGGGGCGTGCATCGGCGTCGGGCGCCGTCTGCGTGGATGTGCTGGGGGCACTGACAGGCATGAAGTCAACGGTAACCGCCCGCGGACGTGTCGCGTGCCCAGCCGTTCTGCGTTCGAATGAACAAGGAACGAACCCGGCACCGATTCCGCACGTAACGTGCAGGTAGGAGCGTGAGTGATGACAACGACCACAGTCCCCGACTCCCCCGCCACCGGATGGCGCGCGACCGGCGTCGCCCAGCTGGAGGCCGCCGACCTGGAACGTCTCGATGCGTGGTGGCGGGCCGCCAACTACCTCTCGGTGGGCCAGATCTACCTGCTCGACAACCCGCTGCTGCGCGAACCGCTCACCGCGGACCACGTCAAGCCGCGGCTGCTGGGCCACTGGGGCACCACGCCGGGACTGAACTTCCTGTACGCGCACCTGAACCGGGCGATCAAGGAGCGGCAGCAGGACACGGTCTACGTCACGGGCCCCGGCCACGGCGGCCCGGGCCTGGTCGCCTCGGCGTACCTGGACGGTACGTACTCCGAGGTCTACAGCGACATCACCGAGGACACCGAGGGTGTGCAGCGCCTGTTCCGGCAGTTCTCCTTCCCCGGCGGCGTCCCCAGCCACGTCGCCCCGGAGACGCCGGGATCGATCCACGAGGGCGGTGAGCTCGGCTACGCCCTGAGCCACGCCTACGGGGCCGTCTTCGACAACCCCGACCTGCTGGTCGCGGCCGTGGTGGGCGACGGCGAGGCCGAGACCGGGCCGCTCGCCACGTCCTGGCACTCGAACAAGTTCGTCAACCCGGCCCAGGACGGCGTCGTGCTGCCGATCCTGCACCTCAACGGCTACAAGATCGCCAACCCGACGGTGCTGGCACGCATCCCCGAGCAGGAGCTCAGGGACCTCATGGTCGGCTACGGGCACAAGCCGTACTTCTTCGAGGGCGGGTACGACAAGGACGAGCCGCCGCTCGAGACGCACCGCCGGTTCGCGGCCCTGCTCGACGAGGTGCTCGACGAGATCGCCACGATCAAGGAACGTGCCGCGAAGGGCGATCTGAGCCGCCCGACCTGGCCCATGATCGTGTTCCGCACACCCAAGGGATGGAGCGGGCCGGACGAGATCGACGGCAAGAAGACGACGGGGTCGTGGCGCGCGCACCAGGTGCCGCTCGCGAGCGCCCGCGACACCGACGAGCACCTGCACGTGCTCGAGGAGTGGCTCAGGTCGTACCGCCCCGAGGAGCTGTTCGACGACGACGGCCGCGTGCTGCCCGAGATCACCGAGCTGGCGCCGGAGGGGTCGCTGCGGATGAGCGCCAACCCGCACGCGAACGGCGGGCTGCTGCTCAAGGACCTGCGGCTGCCCGACTTCCGCAAGTACGCGGTGGACGTCCCGGCACCCGGCGGGACGAAGTCCGAGGCACCGCGGGTACTGGGCCAGTGGCTCACCGACGTGATTCGGATGAACCCGGACAACTTCCGGATCTTCGGGCCGGACGAGGTCGCGTCGAACCGCCTGCAGGCCGTGTACGACACGACCGACAAGCAGTGGAACGCCGAGTACATCGGGCCGGAGGTCGACGAGCACATGGCTCGCGCCGGCCGCGTCATGGAGGTGCTGAGCGAGCACCAGGTGCAGGGCTGGCTGGAGGGCTACCTCCTGACCGGGCGGCACGGGCTGCTGACGAGCTACGAGGCGTTCATCCACATCATCGACTCGATGTTCAACCAGCACGCCAAGTGGCTCAAGGTCTCGAACGACATCCCGTGGCGCCGGCCCATCGCGTCCCTGAACTACCTGCTGTCCAGCCACGTGTGGCGGCAGGACCACAACGGGTTCAGCCACCAGGACCCCGGGTTCATCGACCACGTGATGAACAAGAAGGCGGAGATAGTGCGGGTCTACCTCCCGCCGGACGCCAACACCCTGCTCAGCACGTACGACCACTGCCTGCGCAGCCGCCAGTACGTGAACGTCGTGGTCGCGGGCAAGCAGCCGACGCCCAACTTCCTCGACATGCCGGCCGCCGTCGCGCACTGCACGCGCGGCCTCGGTATCTGGGACTGGGCGGGCACCGAGACACCGGGCGAGGAGCCGGACGTCGTCCTGGGCTGCGCCGGTGACGTACCGACCCTCGAGGCGCTCGCCGCGGCGGACATCCTGCGCCGCGAGCTGCCCGACCTCAAGGTACGCGTGGTGAACGTGGTGGACCTGATGCGGCTGCAGGACGCGACCGAGCATCCGCACGGCCTGACCCACCGCGAGTTCGACGGCCTGTTCACGACCGACAAGCCGATCATCTTCGCGTACCACGGGTACCCGTGGCTCATCCACCGCCTCACCTACCGTCGCGCCGGCCACCCGAACATCCACGTGCGCGGGTACAAGGAGGAGGGCACCACGACGACGCCGTTCGACATGGTCATGCTCAACGACCTCGACCGGTACCACCTGGTGATCGATGTCATCGACCGGGTCCCGTCGCTGGGCAGCGCCCACGCCGGGCTGCGCCAGCGCATGCAGGATGCCCGGCTGCGCGCCCGCGCCTGGACCCGTGAGCACGGCGACGACATCCCCGAGGTGCGCGACTGGGTCTGGCCGGACGCCCAGGACCTGGCGGACGGCGACCAGGTTGACGCTACGCTCGGCACTGGTGGAGACAACGAGTAGCAGCAAATTTCGCCATGCGAGATCTGGCCCAGTGAACACGGAGCAGCATGTGACCGGCGCGACCCGCAGCATCGTCATCGCATCACCGGAGGGCGCGAGCGGGAAGTCGACGGTCGCCCTGGGCGTCCTCGACCTCCTGGTCCGCAAGGGCCAGCGGGTCGGGGTCTACCGGCCGGTGTCGCGCGCCACGGAGGCCGAGGACACCAGCGGCGAACGCGACCACGTCCTCGAGCTCCTCCTGCAGCACGACGGCGTCGACGTCGGATACGCCGACGCCATCGGCGTGACCTACGCGGACGTGCACGCCGACCCGGAGGCGGCACTGAGCCGCATCGTGTCCCGGTTCCACGACCTCGCCGCGCGCTGCGACTCGGTCGTGGTGCTCGGCACCGACTACACCGACGTCGCGGGCCCCACCGAGCTGTCGTTCAACGCGCGCATCGCGGCGAACCTCGGGGCGCCGGTGCTGCTCGTGGTCTCCGGCCGCGAGCGGGCGCCCGAGGACGTCCGCGCCCTGGCCGACGTGAGCCTCGCCGAGCTGGCGGCGCACCACGCGCAGGCGATCGGTCTCGTCGTCAACCGCGCGGACACCCACAGCGCGCTGGACGTGCGGACCCTGCTGGCCACGGCCCAGCCCGACCTACCGGTGTGGACCATCCCCGAGGAGCCGTTCCTGCAGGCCCCGACCGTCGGCCAGCTCCTGGACGCCGTGGACGGCACGCTCGCGCTGGGTGATCCCGAGCTGCTGGGCCGCGAGGCTCTCGAGCTCCTGGTCGGCGCCATGAGCTTCGAGCACCTGCTCGAACGGCTGACCGACGGCGCCGTCGTCATCACGCCCGGCGACCGCACCGACCTCCTGATCGGCCTGCTCGCCGCGCACCAGACGCCGTCGTTCCCCTCGCTGGCCGGGATCATCCTCAACGGCGGGTTCTACCCGCAGGGCCGCCCGGCGGAGCTGCTGGAGGCGATGCGCCCCAAGCTGCCGGTCATCACCACCCAGCTCGGCACGTACCCGGCGGCCCGCGCGGCCGCCACGACCCGCGGCCGGGTCGACAAGGGCTCGGTGCGCAAGGTCGAGACCGCGCGCGCCCTGTTCGAGCGGAACGTCGACTCAGCGGCGCTCGCCGCCCGCCTCGACCTGCCGCGGCCGCAGGTCGTCACGCCGCTGATGTTCGAGTACCAGCTCATCGAGCGAGCCCGGAACGACCGTCGGCACATCGTGCTGCCGGAGGGCACCGACGACCGGATCCTCCGCGCCGCGTCGACGGTGCTGGCCCGGCAGATCGCCGACCTGACGATCCTGGGCGACGACGAGCCGGTCCGCGCCCGCGCGGCCGAGCTGGGCCTCGACATCGAGGCGGCCCGGGTGCTGTCGCCGCACGACCCCGAGCACGTGGAGCAGTTCGCCGCCGAGTACACCCGGCTCCGGGCGCACAAGGGCATGACCGTCGAGCGGGCGCGGGAGATCGTCACCGACGTCTCCTACTTCGGCACGATGATGGTGCACCTGGGCCTCGCCGACGGCATGGTGTCGGGCGCGGCCCACTCGACGGCCCACACCATCCGGCCCTCGTTCGAGATCATCAAGACGAAGCCCGACACGTCGTCCGTGTCGTCCGTGTTCCTCATGTGCCTGGAGGACCGCGTGCTCGTGTACGGCGACTGCGCGGTCATCCCCGACCCGACGTCGGACGAGCTCGCCGACATCGCGATCTCCTCCGCCGCCACCGCCCGGCAGTTCGGCGTGGAACCGCGCATCGCGATGCTCTCCTACTCCACGGGCACGTCCGGTTCGGGCGCCGACGTGGACAAGGTCCGCACCGCCACGGAGCTCGTCCGCGAGCGCATCGCGCAGCTCGACATGGAGCTCGACGTCGAGGGCCCCATCCAGTACGACGCCGCGGTGGACGCCTCGGTCGCCGCGTCCAAGCTGCCAGAGTCCGACGTCGCCGGGCGGGCCACCGTGTTCGTGTTCCCCGACCTGAACACGGGCAACAACACGTACAAGGCGGTGCAGCGCTCGGCGGGTGCTGTCGCCGTCGGCCCGGTGCTGCAGGGTTTGAACAAGCCGGTGAACGACCTGTCCCGCGGCGCCCTGGTGCAGGACATAGTGAACACGGTGGCGATCACCGCCATCCAGGCCCAGTCAGAGGAGCCCACCGCATGACCCAGACCGTCCTCGTCCTCAACTCCGGCTCGTCGTCGCTGAAGTACCAGCTCGTCGACCCCGCGTCCGGACAGTCGGTGGCCGGTGGCATCGTCGAGCGCATCGGCGAGTCCAGTGGATCGGCGACGCACCAGTCGGGCGAGTCCGAGACGGTCCGCGACGCCCCCGTGCCGGACCACGGTGCGGCACTGCGCCTCGTGCTCGACCTGTTCGACGAGGTGGGGCCGTCCCTCGCGGACGCCGGCATCACCGCCGTCGGGCACCGGGTGGTGCACGGCGGCGCGGTGTTCACCGAGCCCACGCTGGTCGACGACGACGTCGTGACCGCCGTGCGCGACCTCGTCCCGCTGGCCCCGCTGCACAACCCGGCGGCCGTCAAGGGGATCGAGGTGGCGCGCGAGCTGCTGTCGCACCTGCCGCACGTCGCCGTCTTCGACACGGCGTTCTTTGCGCCGCTGCCGGCTGCCGCCGCGACCTACGCCCTGGACCGCAAGGTCATGGCGGAGCACGGGATACGGCGGTACGGCTTCCACGGCACGTCGCACGAGTTCGTGTCCGCTGCGGTGGCGGATCATCCAGCCGTCGTCGCGAAGCTCGCTGCGGAGGGCCGAGGGCCCGAGACGCTGCGGCAGGTCGTGCTGCACCTGGGCAACGGCGCGTCGGCGTCGGCGGTGCTGGGCGGGCGCCCGGTCGAGACGTCGATGGGCTTCACCCCGCTCGAGGGCCTCGTGATGGGCACCCGGCCGGGCGACCTGGACCCGGGCATCGTGTTCCACCTGGTGCGTACGGGCATGTCTGCGTCCGACGTCGACACGCTGCTCAACAAGCGGTCCGGCCTGCTGGGGATGTCGGGTGTCAACGACATGCGCGAGGTGCGGAAGCTGGCCGGCACGGGTGACGCCGACGCGCGCCTCGCCCTGGCGGTGTACCTGCACCGGTTGCGCAAGTACGTGGGGGCCTACGCGGCCGTGCTGGGCGGCATCGACGTGCTGACGTTCACCGCGGGTGTCGGCGAGAACGACCACCGGATCCGCTCGGGGACGGTGCGGGACCTCAAGTTCCTGGGGTTGACGATCGACCCGGCGGCGAACGAGGCGCGGTCGGACGAGGCGCGGGTGGTGTCGGCCGGATCGGGCAGCGAGAAGCCCTTGGTCATGGTGGTGCCGACCAACGAGGAACTGGCGATCGCGCGGCAGGCGATGGAGCTGGTCGAGGGCTCGTAGCCCCGCGCGCAACCAGAAAGTGGCGGCCGGGCCTTGACGCCCGCGGCGCCGCCGTGGAAGATCACCTCATCCATGATGACGTCAACATCGCTCGGCACTGCCCATCGTGTTGACGTAAACATTTCCGACACCGCACGTCCTGACCATCGCACCGGCGCGAGAGGAGGGCTCACCGATGAGCTCGATCAGAAGGAATCCAGGACGACGACGCGCAGGCGTCGTCCTGACGACGGGTGCGCTGCTGGGGGCCGGGCTGATACCGGCGTCAGCCACCGCCCAGCCCGCCGTCACCCAGCCAACCGCCGCCATGACGGACGCCCCCGGGGTGACCGTGCGCCCCGACCCGTCGTACGCGGGTGAGCCCTTCGAAGGCTGGGGAACCAGCCTCGCGTGGTTCGCCAACGCCACCGGCGGCTACCCGGACGAGATCAGGAACGAGCTCGCCGGCATGCTGTTCGGCGACGACGGGATGAACCTCAACATCGCCCGCTACAATATCGGCGGCGGCAACGCCCCCGACGTACCCGACTACCTGCGTGCCGGCGGCGCCGTCGACGGATGGTGGAAGGCCCCGGACGGCACCACCCGCGAGGATGTCGACTGGTGGGACCCGGCGAACCCGGACCACTGGGACCCGGACGCCGACGCCACGCAGCGCTGGTGGGTGGACCGGATCAAGGACGACGTCACGCACTGGGAGACGTTCAGCAACTCCCCGCCGTGGTTCCAGACCGTGAGCGGCTACGTCTCCGGCGGTCTCGACGCGAACGACGACCAGCTCCGGCCCGAGAGCATCGGGGACTTCGCCGCCTACGTCGTCGGCGCGACCGAGCGCCTCGAGGACGCGCACGGCATCGACGTCGACACCATCGATCCCTTCAACGAGCCGAACACGGACTACTGGGGCACCCAGCTCGGTGCCGACGGCGATCCGACGGGCGGCCGGCAGGAGGGCGCGCACATGGGGCCCGGCCTGCAGCAGCAGGTGATCCCGGCCCTCGCGGACGCCATCGACGGCTCGACGACGGACGCCGCGATCTCCGCGATGGACGAGACGAACCCGGGCAAGTTCGCCACCAACTGGAACGCGTACCCGGACGCGGTGCGCGACCAGGTGTCCCAGCTCAACGTGCACACCTACGGCACCGGGCAACGCACCACCGTCCGCGACATCGCCAAGGGCGAGGACAAGCCCCTGTGGATGAGCGAGGTCGGCGGTTCCTGGTCCACCACCGGACAGGACTTCGAGTCGATGGAGTCCGGACTGGGCAGCGCGCACCAGATCGTGGACGACCTGCGCGAGCTCGAACCGTCCGCGTGGGTGTTCTGGCAGCCCGTCGAGGACTACGACAACATGGCGCCCGGCGGCGAGAGCCCCGAGGGCGGCAACTGGGGCGAGATCCAGATCCCGTTCTCCTGCACCGCGGAGGACACGCTGGAGACCTGCCCCATCTACACGAACACCAAGTACTGGGTCACCCAGAACTTCACGCACTACATCACGCCAGGTGACCGCCTGATCGGCGTGGACGACACCGACAGCACCGCCGCCGTGTCCGCCTCGGGCGACGCGGCGACCGTCGTGCACGTCAACGACACGACCGAGGACCGCGACGTCACGCTCGATCTCTCCGGCTTCGGGGACATCGCGTCCGGCGCGACGGTCACCCCTGTCGTGACCAGCGTCGACGGCTACCTCGTCGAGGGCGAGCCCATGACGGTGCAGGACGCCGCCGCGACGCTCACCGTGCCCGCGGAGTCCGTGACGACGTTCGTCGTCGACGGCGTCTCCGGCGTCGCGGACGACGCCCCGCTGGCGCAGGACGGCCACATGTTCCGGCTCGACGGCGCCCAGTCGGACCTCTCCCTCGCGCCCGACGGTGACGGCGGCGTGCAGATCTCGACCGATGACCCGGCCGCGTCCGAACAGCTGTGGACTCTCGCCGACCTGGGCGCTTTCGAAGGCTCCGGCACACACCGCGCGCGGTACGCCGTGACCAATGTGGGCACCGGCGAACAGCTCGCCGTCGACGAGGACACCTCCGCGGTGCTCGTCGACGCCCCGGCCGACGTCGCCGACACACCGGATGTCGCTCGGTGGATACTGTCCACCACGGGGGACGGCACGTACACGCTGGTCAATGCGGTATCAGGCACCCTGCTGGAGGTGGGCGGCGAGGCCAGGGCCGACGGGTCGCCCGTCGGCACGTACCTCGCCAACTCCAACGCGAACCAGCGCTGGGCGATCGTCGACGAGACCGTGCTGGGCACCGAGCCGGTCGACGCGTTCACCCTTCCGGGGACGGCGCCGGAACTGCCCGGGACCGTCACCCCCGTGTACCCGGGCGGGCCGCGCGGCGCGCTGCCCGTGGCCTGGGACCTGCCCGGCGACGACGCGTGGGCGCGTGCCGGCGTGGTCGAGGTCGCCGGCGCCGTGGCCGTCCCAGCGGGCGGAACCGTCGAGGCCACCGCGACCGTCGTCGTCGACACGCTGGACCGGACCCTGCCCGCCGAGGGTGCCGCCTACGTGGCCGGCGCGGCCGAGCTGCCCGCGGTGGTCACCGCAGTGGCCGCCGGCGGCGCGGAGGTGGAGCGCCCGGTCACGTGGGACGAGGCTCCCGACGGCGCATTCGATGAGATCGGCGTGGTCGAGCTGACCGGCACCGCCGACGCCGGGGGCGGAACGACGCTGCCCGCGACCGTCCGGGTGCTGGTCAGCGAGCCGGGCGAGGCGAACGTGGCCCTCGCGGCCGGCACGACGGCGTCGGCCACCTACGCCGAGCCCGGCTACCCGGCCGAGCAGGTGATCAACGGCGACCTCGATGACAAGGGCTGGTCCAACTGGCGCTCCGATGCCAAGAACACGGAGGACACGCTCACCGTCACCCTGCCGACGGAGCGCGACATCACCCGCGTCGTCACTCGCTTCTTCCGCGATGGCTCGCACCTCAGCTGGGCGAGCGCGGTAGCCCTCGAAGCCCGGGTTGACGGCGAGTGGCAGACCGTCGGTGATCCCGTCCCGGTGACATCGGACGGCGCCGCTCCGGTGGTCGATCTTCCCGCTGACGTGCGCGCCGACGCCGTCCGCGTGGTCATGACCGCCCAGGACGACACGCACATGATCGTCAGCGAGATCGAGGTGCTGGCGAAGGTGCCCGGTGAGCCCTCGCCGGTCTGGGAGTCGTCGGTGAAGTACCGCGCCGGTGACGAGGTCTTCCACGACGTGGCGTACTACCGCGCGGCCTGGACCACCAAGAAGGAGCCGGACGGCTCAGTGCGCGGGCCGTGGCAGGAGATCGTCCGGTCCGGGGACGGCACCGCCGTCTGGACTGCGTCGCGGATCTTCGTGCGCGGCGACGTCGTCGTGCACGACGGCGAGCGGTACCGGGCGAAGTGGTGGACCCGCGACCAGGAGCCCGGGGATCGGTTCGGGCCGTGGCAGGTCGTCGGGTCGTGACCTGACACCTTGTTCATACAGAACGGCCCCGCCGGTTTCTCCGGCGGGGCCGTTCTGTTGTGTGCCGTCGGCTCGACAAGCGACGAGGAGTCGGCCGCTTGCCAGAGCGGTGCTGGCTGATCGGCGGCGGGCAGCTGCTCGACGAACCAGTGTTCGCGCACCTGCGGGATCACGATGCCCAGCTCCTGACCGTCGGCGGTGACCGCCTCCCAGACCGGGGTTCCCGGGTCGAGGAACCACAGGTCGCTCTTGTTCCGCGGGCGCGGCTCATGGCTCTGCAGAGTCAGCGCCATCGGATCACCTACGGGCACCGGCCTCAGTGGTGTTCTCTCCCTCGGTCCCCTCGCCCGTCGTGGCGACGGTGGCCAGCTCGCCCTCGCCGTCCCAGCCCAGCAGCTGCGCGGTCTCGCCGTCGCCGTCGTCCTCGGCCTGAGCCGCCGCACCTGCTAGTTAGAAGCCATCCAGTCAAGAAGAGCACGACGGTAGTGCATCGACTGCGCACCAGACTTTAAACGCATGTCAAAGACCATAGACGAATCTATGAAACGACCTGCGACATCCGCCTCCACCGCAGCGGCACACGAGAGTTCGAACGATAGACAGCTGTCACCGGTCGACGTCGTCCCGGCCCCAAACAGGTCGAAACAGCGTGCTACCTCTGAGGTACACGAGACGACTCTCTCGACCGACTCTTGGGCATCCTGCCAACCTTCCACGACGGCCCGCACGGCCGCGATAGCGGATGCAATGCCAGGACCGCCCTCGAAATCATGCCGAGTGGCAGCCTCTTCCAGACGAATCATGGTGTCAAGTGTCCGGCGTCGTCGCGCCGAGCCGTCAGCACCAGACTGAAGTTCCCCCCAACACGCCTCAAGAGCCTCTGCGACAGCGAACCCGTCTTCGTAACGCGTGAACCTTTCGAAATAGACCGACACCACAGACGCAACCCGTGTCGCATTCGCGAGCGAGATTAGTCTTGACGGAAGTTCTACAGAGGGCATTCATCAACTCCCAAATATCGCGATCTTGCTGGTAACAAGGCGGCCACCGAAGCGCTCGATCAGCGGCGCACAGTAGCCTTCGCAGAAGTCTTTGCTCGCAATAATTGCTTTGGGCTCCACTCCGAGCATCACCGATTCTTGCAACAATTTCGCCTCGGCGTGGTTCCGTCCGAGCAAATTCGGCTCTCCCGCGGCCTGGGCCTTAATCTTGCCGGGTAGCCGCGGATACATTCGAATGGACTGTCCAGTCGATACGACAAGAGACGACTGAACATCCGTGATCTCAGCACGCGCTCCGACAGCGAACAAGTCGATCAAGCCTTCAGCGCTGGGTATCTGGAGCCCGGACGCCGTACGGAAGCCCGAACCCTCGGCATCTGCACGGCCGGGTTGACGGTCTCCCCCGTGGCGGGGTCTGTGGTCTCTGGGTGCGGTCGCCTCCGAAGGGGTCGGCGTAGATGCGGTCGACGCTGTCGGCAGTCCAGACCGTGTTCGGGACTGCCGCCACCGGGGTGCCCTGGTGGTCGCACACCAACGAGGTGACGCCACCGAGACCACGCCCGTCGCGCACTGCGGACACGACGCCATCGGTGACAGTGACCTCCTGCCCCCCGGGCAGGTACACCGTGCTGAACCGGCCAAGGATCACCCGCGCGGCGATCGTTCACCCGCCGCGCCGTAGGCTCGCTCCGTGACCCTCTTCATCGATCCGCCGGCCTGGCCCGCGCACGGGACTCTGTTCTCCCATCTGGTCTCGGACGGGTCGCTGCAGGAGCTCCGGCTGTTCGCGCGGGCGGCCGGCGTGCCCGACCGGGCGTTCGACCTCGACCACTACGACGTCCCCGCCGAGCGGTTCGACGGGCTGGTCGCGGCCGGAGCGGTTGCCGTCGAGGGCGGAGACCTGGCCCGGCGGCTCGCGGGCTCGGGCTTGCGCGTCTCGGGTGCCGAGCGCAACCGCGCCAAGCGTGCAGCGCTGCTGACCCGGTGGGACGGCCTGTGGGCCGATCCCGGTCTGGCGCACAAGGCCGGCGAGGAGCTGGTGAACCGCTGGCGCGAGCCCCACCGCGTCTACCACTCGACCCTGCACCTGGCCGTTGTCCTGGACGCGCTCGATTCCATCGCTGCCGAGACCCGGGTCTCCGAGCGCGCGCTCTGGCGAGCCCGCCTCGCCCTGTGGTTCCACGATGCCGTGCACGACGGCGTCGCGCGGCAGGACGAGGAACGTTCGGCCGCGCTGGTCGCCGAGCTGCTCGGCCCCCTGGCCGGGAGCGAGGTCTCGAGCGCGGACGTCGACGAGATCGCACGCCTCGTCCTGGTCACGGCGGACCACGATCCCGCGCCCGACGACGACGTCGGCGGCCTGGTCAGCGATGCCGACCTGGCGGTGCTGGGCGGCAGCCCCGCCGTCTACACGCGATACACCCGCCAGGTGCGCGCCGAGTACTGCGACGTGCCCGACCCGCTGTTCCGCTCCGGGCGGGCCCAGGTGCTCCGCACGCTCCTGGCCGGCGCGCTTCTGTTCCGGACGGCACCCGGCGCCGCCCGCTGGCAGCACGCCGCGGAGACGAACCTCCGAGCTGAGCTGGCCCTCCTGTCCGCGTAGCGCCGGGACGGACCTCAATGGTCGGTAAAACGTCAGGTGATCGGCAACCCGAGTTACCGATCACCTGACGTTTTACCGACCACGCCACTCTTCGCCGCCGCAGCCCGCACACCGCTCTCCGCACGCCACCCGCCACCACGCCACTCCTCGCACGCCACCCGCTCGCCGCACACCCGCCCCAGCACGGTACGGTTCCCGACGTGACTCCCCTCAAGACCGCCGCGATCGTCGCGGGCGTGCTCGCTGTCGCGTTCATCGTCCCCGTGACCGCGGTGCAGGCCACCGGGCACACCCGCGTGCGGCACGATCCGAGCGAGATCGAGAAGGCCGACGCCGTCATCGTGCTCGGGGCCGGCCTCCGCACCGACGGGACACCGTCCACCTACCTGCGCCGCCGCGTCGAGGAGGGCGCCGCGCTCTACCGCGCGGGGATCGCGCCGACGGTCATCCTGAGCGGCGACGCGCACGACAACGCCGACGGCACCCGGTACGACGAGCCCGGCTCGATGCGTGCCTGGCTCCTGGACAACGACCTCGGCGTGCCGGACGACGCGATCGTCCTGGACCGCGAGGGCTTCAACACCACCGCCACGTGCCGCCGCGCCCATGACCTCTACGGAGTGCGCACCGCCGTCGTCGTCACGCAGGACTACCACCTGCGCCGCACGCTCTTCTCGTGCGTGGAGGCCGGGCTCGACGCCGTCGGGGTGGGCGTGAGCGCCGCGACCTCGGTGCCGGTGCAGGCAGCCTGGTGGCACGTGCGGGAGCTGCCTGCGAGCTGGAAGGCCGCCGTCCGCTCCCTGGCCCGGCGCCGCCCCCGCTGACCTGTCAGAACCTCACTTCTTCTTCGGTGTGACCCACAGGTGGATCGTGCCCTCGACCACCACGGTCCCGTCAGCCAGAACGCCGCGCACCCGCACCGGCAGGTCCGGGTCGACGCCGTCCCACTGCGCCTGGTCGGTCTCGGCCACGCACGTGACATCACCGGTCGACTTCGCGAGGTAGGCGACCTCCATGCCCTTGGGCAGCCACCGCTTGTCGTCGGGCACGGTGGCCTCGGCGAGCGAGCCCATCGCCATCTCGAGCCCGTTGCAGACGGCGATCGCGTGCACCGTGCCGATGTGGTTCCGGTTGCGCCGCCGGTTGGGCACCATTACCTCGCCGTAGTTCGGCCGCATGTCGACCACGCGCGGGGCGATGCTGCCGAAGTACGGGGCCTTGAAGGTGTAGGCCGCCGTGAAGATCCGCTTGCCGAGCAGCCCGCCGATGACCGGCAGGGAGTTGGCGGACTTCCAGAAGGCGTGGAGCTGCGTCGTCATGCGGGCGAGCGTACCGGGCGCTGCGCCTCCGTCTCACGCTCCACCCATATGGCGTGAGACTGCGGCTCCGCTCCAGGCGAGTGCCTCGTACCTCGGCCCGCACCCTGCGCTGCACCTTCGCGTCACACTTCACCCGTATGGCGTGAGACTGCGGCTCCGCTCCAGGCGAGTGCCTCGTACCTCGGCCCGCACCCTGCGCTGCACCTCCGTCTCACGCCATGCGCAGGCGGCGCATCGCCTCCAGCGCCGTCGTGAGCACGCGGCTCGGGGTGTCCCCGCCCAGGCCGTAGAGGCTGTCGAGCGTGGCACCGAACCGGGCGCCCCGAGCGGTCACGACCGTCTGCTGCCGGGTGAGCCCGTCGATCGACGCCGCCCCGTGTCGCCCACCCAGGCCGGACGCCTTCCAGCCGCCGAGCGGCGCCGAGACCGACCCCCAGGTCATCGTGTACCCGTCGTTGATCGCGACCGAACCCGTCTCGATCCGCGTGGCCACGCGTCGCGCCCGGCCGACGTCGCGGGACCAGACGGCGGAGTGCAGGCCGTACTCGGTGTCGTTCATGACGGCCACGGCGTCCTCGTCGCACTCGACACGCGTGATCGAGACGACCGGCCCGAAGGTCTCCTCGCGCGTGACCACTGCCTGCGCGGGAACGTCGTCGAGCACCGTCGGGGCGTAGAAGTACGGGCCGACGTCGGCGCGGTGCACCCCGCCGGCGAGCACCCGGGCACCCCGGGCCAACGCGTCGTCGACGTGCGCCGTCACCTTGTCGAGCTGCGCGGCGGAGGTGAGCGAACCGACCTCCGCCGAGTAGTCGAGAGCCGGGCCGAGCCGCAGGCCCCGCACTGCACGCACGAACTTCGCGACGAACTCCTCCGCGACCGCCTCGTGCACGACCAGACGCTCGATGGACACGCACAGCTGGCCGGCGTTCGAGAAGCAGGCCCGCACGATGCCCGGAACTGCCGCGTCGACGTCGACGTCGTCCGTCACGTAGAGCGCGTTCTTGCCGCCCAGCTCGAGCGTGGCACCGATGAGGCGCTCGCCCGCGCGTGCCGCGACCTTGCGCCCCGTCGCGGTCGAACCGGTGAACGCGATGTGGTCCACGTGCTCGATCAGGGCCTCACCGACCTCGGGACCGCCCGCGACCACCTGGAACAGTCCGGCGGGCAGGCCTGCGTCGTCCAGGGCCTCGGCCGCCCACAGCGCGGTGAGCGTGGTCTGCGGGTCCGGCTTGAGGACCACGGCGTTGCCGGCCAGGAGCGCCGGCAGCGCCTCGGAGAGCGCGAGCACCAGCGGGTAGTTCCACGGCGAGATCGCCCCGACCACACCCACCGGCCTGCGGTGCACCTGCACGCCCGCGAGCAGCGGGACCATGCCGAGCGCCCGGCGGGACGAGAGGTAGCGCTCGCCGCGCACCGCGTAGTGCCGAGCGACCTGGGCGATGTCCGCGATCTCCTCGAAGGCGGCCCGGCGCGACTTGCCGGTCTCGAGCTGGACTAGGTCGAGCGCCTCGGACTGTCGCTCCAGGACGATCCGGCCGAGCCGCTGGAGAACCCCGGCCCGGTCACGTACCGACAGGCGCGCCCAACTTCGCTGCGCCACCCGCGCCCGGACGACGCACGCGGCGACGTCCTCCGCGGATGACACCGGGAACGTCACGAGCGGAGCGCCCGTGAACGGGCACATGGACCGGTGGGTGCCCGTTCCCTCGGAGGTTGCGATCCGAGCCACGAGCGGGGCCATGACCCCTGGCTCGAGGACAAAGGTCCCCTGCGGGTGCTCCGGGTCGAGCACACCGCCGACCGCACCACTAGCCGCTGCGTCGGCTGCTGCGTCGTCGATCATGGCGGCCACCCTACGCGCAAAACCCTGCGCCACGTATTGATAGGTGTGTGAAACTAAGTTTCATAGAACGCTCTGCCAGCCACGTCCACCTCGCCCGACACAACCTCAGTCGGACTCGATCCAGCGCCCCAGGACCGTGCACTCCTGGTCGGCGTAGCCCATCCGACCGTAGAAGCCGAGCACGTCCGTGTTGGCGGTCCGCACCATGAGCTGGATCTTGCGCGCGCCGCGCGCGACCAGCCACGCCTCGGCAGCGACCACTGCCGCCCGGCCGAGGCCCGAGCGTCGCAGCTCTGGCGCGACGGCCACGTAGTAGAGCCAGCCGCGATGCCCGTCGTAGCCCGCCATCGCGGTGGCGGCCACCCGGCCGCCGGTCCGCGCCACCAGGACGGTCGAATCGTCACCGGCGCGTGCCTCGGCGATGTCGACGTACGGGTCGTTCCAGGGGCGGGTCAGCTCGCACGTCTTCCACAGCTCGACGACCTGCTCGACGTCGGCGTCGGTGATCTCCACGAACTCGCCGTCGGCGACCGGCGCCGCGGCAAGGACCGGGGCGAGCGGCTCGCCGTCGGGCCGACCGCTCATCGCGGCTGGTACGGCGACACGACGACCTCGACCCGCTGGAACTCCTTGAGGTCGGAGTAGCCGGTGGTCGCCATGGCGCGCCGGAGCGCGCCGACCAGGTTCAGGGTGCCGTCCGCCTGCTTGCCCGGGCCGAAGAGGATCTCCTCGAGCGTGCCCACCGTGCCGACCTCGACGCGCTCACCGCGCGGCAGCTGCGGGTGGTGCGCCTCGGGGCCCCAGTGGAAGCCCTGGCCGGGCGCCTCGGCGGCACGCGCGAGCGCGGCGCCGAGCATGACGGCGTCCGCGCCGCAGGCCACTGCCTTGACGATGTCGCCGGAGTGGCCGACGCCGCCGTCCGCGATGACGTGCACGTAGCGGCCGCCGGACTCGTCGAGGTAGTCCCGGCGGGCGGCCGCGACGTCGGCCATCGAGGTGGCCATGGGTGCGTGGATGCCGAGGCTGACGCGGGTGGTGTGGGCGGCACCGCCGCCGAACCCGACCAGCACGCCCGCCGCGCCCGTGCGCATCAGGTGCAGCGCGGCGGTGTACGTCGAGGCCCCGCCGACGACGACCGGCACGTCCAGCTCGTAGATGAACCGCTTGAGGTTGAGCGGCTCGGCGTTGCCCGACACGTGCTCCGCCGAGACCGTGGTGCCGCGGATGATGAACAGGTCGACGCCGGCGTCGACCACCGTCTTGTAGAACTCCTGCGTGCGCTGCGGGGTGAGCGCACCCGCCACCGTCACGCCGGCGGCCCGGATCTCCTTGAGCCGCTGCGTGATGAGCTCCGGCTTGATGGACTCCGAGTAGATCGCCTGCATCCGCCGCGTCGCCTCGTCGCCCGGCAGTGCCGCGATCTCCTCGAGCAGCGGCTCGGGCGACTCGTAGCGCGTCCACAGGCCCTCGAGGTCCAGCACGCCGAGGCCGCCGAACCGGCCCAGCGCCACAGCGCTGTCCGGGCTCATCACGGAGTCCATCGGTGCCGCCACGATCGGCAGGTCGAAGTGGTACGCGTCGATCTGCCAGCCGACCGAGACGTCCTTCGGGTCGCGCGTCCGCCGGGACGGCACCACCGCGATGTCGTCGAAGGAATAAGCGCGCCGCCCGCGCTTGCCGCGTCCGATCTCGATCTCGTTGCTCACCCACCAAGCCTACCCATCGGACCTGGTGCGGCGCGCAGCTTCCCGTGATGTGCGGGGTGGGGCGGGCCACAGTGTCGGTGACCGGTGGCAAGGTTCTCCCTGGACGCACCGGGCGGCCGTACCGAGCGAGGCGCATATGGCACAGAAACCCGGACGAGCAGGGAGGACACCATGAACGAGACCTGGATCAACAGGCCGCTGCTGGGCTTCGACACCGAGACCACAGGGGTGGACGTCGCGGGCGACCGCATCGTCACCGCGGCTCTCGTGCTGCGCACGCCCGGGGTCGCCACGGAGGTCCGCACCTGGCTGATGGACCCGGGCATGGAGATCCCGGCTGAGGCCGCCGCCATCCACGGCATCTCGACGGAGCACGCGCGCGCCCACGGGGTCCAGCCGCTGGAGGCCCTCGAAGAGATAGCGACCGAGCTCGCCACCCACCTGGCCGACGGCGTGCCCGTCGTCGCCTACAACGCTGCCTTCGACCTCTCGCTGCTCGACTCCGAGCTGCTGCGCCACGGGCTCAAGACCCTCCCGCAGCGCCTGGGCCATCCGGTGGAGCCGGTGGTGGACCCGCTGGTCATCGACCGCTGGCTGGACCGGTACCGCTCGGGCAAGCGCCGCCTCGGCGACCTGTCGCAGTGGTACGGCGTCACGTCGGACGGCGACCTGCACACCGCCGAGGTGGACGTGCTCGCCACGCTCGACGTGCTGGAGGCGCTGACCCGCCGTTTCCCGCAGCTGGCGCGCATGTCGTTGGCGGATCTGCATCAGCAACAGATCGGTGCGCACCGCCAGTGGGCCGTGAGCTTCAACGAGTGGCGCCGGGAGCAGGGCCTGAACGGGCCGGGCGCATCGGGTACGTGGCCGGTGCAGTACTCGGCCGGCGTCTGAGCCGGCGGTCCGCCGACCGAACTTGTTCAGCTGTTGGTCGAGCTTCGCTGGTCAGGCTCTCCCGGTGGTCGAGCTTGTCGCCTCCGGGCGGGCGAAGGCCGCCCGGATCCAGCGCAGGTAGAAGGCAAGGCTCACGACGGTGAGTACGGCGGCGAGCACCACGAG